>JAYSZD010000181.1:0-14077 GCA_043738185.1 Hymenobacter sp.
AAAGCCGTTATGGCAGGAGGCATCGGCCTAAGCCGGCCGGTCTTCAACATTATTACCTCACTTTCTCACCAAATCACCCCTCCCGAGGATGAATAGAACTATCAAGAAAGTTGCCGTGCTGGGCTCCGGCGTCATGGGCTCGCGCATTGCCTGCCACTTCGCCAACATCGGTGTGCAGGTATTGCTGCTCGACATCGTGCCCAAGGAGTTGCTGCCCGCCGAAGAGCAGAAGGGCCTGAAACTGGAGGCGCCGGCCGTGCGCAACCGCATCGTGAATGCCGCGCTACAAGCCGCAATCGTTTCCAACCCGTCGCCCCTTTACCGCAAGGCCGACGCCAGCCGCATCAAAACCGGCAACTTCGATGACAACCTCAAGGAAATTGCCGGCTGCGACTGGACGATTGAAGTGGTTGTGGAGCGCTTGGATATCAAGAAAGGCCTGTTCGAGCGCGTGGAGCAGTTTCGCAAGCCCGGCACCCTTATTACCAGCAACACCAGCGGCATCCCGATTCATTTGATGACGGAAGGCCGCTCCGACGACTTTAAGAAGCACTTCTGCGGCACGCACTTCTTCAACCCGCCGCGATACCTCAAACTGCTCGAAATCATTCCGACGCCGGATACCGACCCGGCCATCGTGGACTTCCTGCTGCACTACGGCGACCTATTCCTGGGCAAAACCACGGTGCTGGCCAAAGACACCCCGGCCTTCATCGCCAACCGCGTGGGCGTGTTCGCCATCATGGACGTGCTGCGCATCATGCAGGAGCTGGGCCTGACGGTGGAGGAAGTGGACAAGCTCACCGGCCCGGTGATTGGCCACGCCAAGTCGGCCACGTTCCGCACCTCGGACGTGGTGGGTTTGGATACGCTGATGAATGTAGCCAACGGCCTGTCCCAGGGCCTGCCAGACGACGAAGCCAAGGACGTGTTTCGGCTGCCCGAATTCCTCAAGAAAATGGGCGAGAACAAGTGGCTGGGCGACAAAACCGGCCAGGGCTTCTACAAGAAAGTAAAAGGCGAAGGCGGCAAGTCCGAAATTCAGGCGCTGGATTTGAACACGCTGGAATACAAGCCGGGCGCCAAGGTGAAATTCGCTACGCTGGAGTTGACCAAAACAATGGAAACACTGGCGCCGCGCTTCGCGATGCTGGTAACGGGCAAGGACAAGGCTGGCGAGTTCTACCGCAAGAGCTTCGGCAGCCTGTTTGCCTACGTGACCAACCGCGTGCCCGAAATCACCGACGCGCTGTATAAGATTGACGACGCCTTGCGTGCCGGTTTCGGCTGGGAAATGGGTCCGTTTGAAACCTGGGATGCCTTGGGCGTGCAAAAAGGCATCGAGCTGATGCAGGCCGACGGCAAACAGCCCGCCGCCTGGGTTACTGAGATGCTGGCCGCAGGGCACACCACGTTTTATAAAGTGAATGCGGCTGGCAGTAAGGAATACTACGACGCCGAGAGCAAAAGCTACCAGCCCGTGCGCGGCGTGGAGAACTTCATTATTCTCGACAACCTGCGTAGCACCGGTAAAGTGCTGTGGAAAAATGCAGGAGCCTCGGTCATCGACCTCGGCGACGGTATCCTGAACGTGGAATTCCACTCCAAGATGAACTCGCTGGGCCAGGACGTAATCCAAGGCTTGCTGAAGGGCATCGACATGGCCGAAGCCGGCTACCGCGGCTTGGTGATTGGCAACGACGGGGCGCAGTTCTCGGCCGGTGCCAACCTCGGTCTGGTGTACCTGCAAGCCGTGGAACAGGAGTTCGACGAGCTGAACATGATGATTGCGCAGTTCCAGAACGCCATGATGCGCATGCGCTACAGCAGCATTCCGGTGGTGGGCGCGCCGCACGGCCTGGCGCTGGGTGGCGGCTGCGAAGTCAACCTGCATTGCGACCGGGTGGTGGCGGCGGCCGAAACCTACATGGGCCTCGTGGAATTCGGCGTGGGCCTGATTCCGGCCGGTGGCGGCACCAAGGAAATGACCTTGCGTACCGCCGCGAAGTACGAAGAAGGCGAGCCGGAATTCAACATGCTGCGCAACACCTACATGACCATCAGCACGGCCAAGGTTTCGACCTCCGCCGCCGAGGCTTTTGACCTGGGTTTCATGCGCCGGGGCGACGAAATTGTGGTGAATAGCAACCGCGTCATCGCCGCCGCCAAAGCTGCCGCCCTCGATTTGGCCGACGCCGGCTACACCCAACCGGTGCCGAAAACCAACATCAAGGTGCACGGCAAAGGCGCTTTGGCCATGTTCAAAACCGGCGTGTACGCCATGCAGCAGGGCAATTATATCTCGACCCACGACCAACTCATTGCCGACAAGCTGGCTTATGTGATGTGCGGCGGCGACCTGAGCGCCCCCACCGAAGTGAGTGAGCAGTACCTGCTGGATTTGGAGCGCGAAGCCTTCCTCAGCCTCTGCGGTGAGCGGAAGACACTGGAGCGGATTCAGAGCATTTTGACCACCGGCAAGCCGCTCCGTAATTAATTCAATTTGTCATGCTGACGAAGGAAGCATCTTATCACGGCTGCCTTTGTTAGCGTTTTAAACCTCAGCAGCGCCGGCGTGATAAGGTCCTTCGCTGCGCTCAGGATGACAATCAAAATAACATGTCTAACACTGCATACATCGTAGCCGGCTACCGCACAGCGGTGGGCAAAGCTACCCGCGGCGGTTTCCGCTTCACCCGGCCCGACGACCTCGCGGCCACCGTCATCAAGCACTTGGTGGCGCAGGTGCCGGCCCTGGACCCGACGCGCATCGACGACGTCATTGTTGGCAATGCCGTGCCCGAAGCCGAGCAGGGCCTGCAAATGGGCCGCTTGATTTCGCTGCTGGCGCTGCCCATCAACGTGCCCGGGCTCATCGTGAACCGCTACTGCGGCTCCGGCGTGGAAACCATTGCTATGGCCGTGGGCAAAATCTCGGCCGGCATGGCCGACTGCATCATCGCCGGCGGCACCGAAAGCATGAGCATGGTGCCCACCGTGGGCTGGAAAACCGTGCCCAACTATAACCTGGCCACCAAGCACCCCGACTACTACATGGGCATGGGCCTTACGGCCGAGGCCGTGGCCAACGACTACAAAATCAGCCGCCAGGACCAAGACGAATTCTCTTACAACTCGCATCAGAAGGCCATCAAGGCCATCGAAGGCGGCAAGTTTAAGCAGCAGATTGTGCCCGTGACCGTGGACGAAATCTACGTGGACCAGTCCACCGGCAAGAAGAAAACCCGTTCTTTCGTGGTAGATACCGACGAGGGCCCTCGCGCCGATACGTCGGTAGAAGCCCTCGCCAAACTACGTCCCGTGTTCGCCGCCAACGGCTCCGTAACGGCTGGTAACTCTTCGCAAACTTCAGATGGCGCGGCCTTCGTGCTCGTGATGTCGGAGCGTATGGTGAAGGAGCTGAACCTGGAGCCCATTGCCCGTATGGTGAACTACGCCTCCGAAGGCGTGGACCCGCGCATCATGGGCATGGGTCCCATCAAAGCCGTGCCGAAAGTACTGAAGCAAGCCGGCCTCAAGCTCGAAGACATCGACTTGTTTGAGCTAAACGAAGCCTTCGCTTCACAGTCGCTGGCGGTAATGCGCGAGTTGGGCATGGACCCCGAGAAAACCAACGTGAACGGCGGTGCCATTGCCCTTGGTCACCCGCTGGGCTGCTCCGGCGCCAAGCTCAGCATCCAGCTGTTTGACGAGCTGCGCGAGCGCGGCAAGAAGTACGGCATGGTGACGGCCTGCGTAGGCGGTGGCCAGGGCGTCGCCGGCATCTACGAGCTGCTGAAGTAATCGGTGCTGTCATGCTGAATAGCTGTCATGCTGAATACAAAGAAAACCCCGCTCATCCGGGGTTTTCTTTAAGCAAAGTAGTAGGCGTGCCTAACATTTTTTCTTATCTTGCAACACTAAAACGGCTGGCCTGTTGTTTGTCAAAATAGTAGGCGTGCCTAACACTTTTAATCATAAACCCTCACCCCAACCGTCATGGAAGTAACGCAGCAAGCCAGCCTGAAGGGCGGCGAATTCATTATCAAGCCGACTGATGCGCAGAGTGTCTTCACACCGGCTGACTTTACCGAAGAGCAGAATTACATGCACCAGACATGTCTGGACTTTGTAGTTTCTGACGTGCATCCGCTGCTGGAGCGCCTCGACAACCACGAGGAGGGCCTTATGCGCGGCCTGATGGAGAAAGCCGGCCAGCTTGGCTTGTTTGGGGTGAGCGTGCCCGAGCAGTTTGGTGGTCTGGATATGGACTTCCCTACCGCTCTGCGCGTGACGGAAGGCGTGGGCGGCGGCCACTCATTCCCGGTAGCATTCGCTGCCCACACGGGTATCGCACTGCTGCCCATTCTGTACTTCGGTAACGATGAGCAGAAGGCCAAATATCTTCCTGGCCTTACCGATGGCAGCCTGATGGGCGCTTATTGCCTAACCGAGCCCGGTTCCGGTTCCGACGCCCTGGGCGCTAAAACAAAAGCCGTCCTCAACGCCGAAGGCACGCACTACGCGCTGAACGGCCAGAAAATGTGGATTACGAACGCCGGCTTTGCCGATGTGTTCATCGTATTTGCTCAGATTGACGGCGACAAGTTCACCGGCTTCATTGTGGACCGCGATACGCCTGGCCTGAGCCTCGGCAACGAGGAGCACAAGATGGGCATCAAAGGCAGCAGCACCCGTCAGGTGTTCCTGAGCGACGCGCAGGTGCCCAAAGAAAATGTGCTGGGCGAGATTGGCAAGGGCCACCTCATCGCCTTCAACGTGCTGAACATCGGCCGTATCAAGCTGGCCGCCGCCTGCCTGGGTGCCGCCAAGGGTGCCGCTACCCAGAGCGTGAAATACGCCAACGAGCGGGTGCAGTTCAAGATGCCAATTTCGAAGTTCGGTGCCATTCGCTACAAGCTGGCGCAGCAGGCCATCCGCCTCTACGCCGTGGAATCGGCCATTTACCGCGCGGGTTCCGATATTTACCGCATGGAGCAGCAACTGATGGCCGAAGGCAAAGGAGCCAACGAGGCTCTGCTGGGCGCGGCCCGCGAGTTTGCCGTGGAGTGCGCCATTCTGAAAGTGGAAGGCTCGGAAGTGCTTGACTACGTGGTGGACGAGGGCGTGCAGATTTATGGCGGCTACGGCTTCTCGGCCGATTACCCCATGGACCGCGCGTACCGGGATTCGCGCATCAACCGCATTTTTGAGGGTACCAACGAAATCAACCGCCTCTTGGCTGTGGACATGATTTTGAAGAAAGGCCTTAAAGGTGAAATTGACCTCATGGGCCCCGCCCAGGCGGTGCAGCAGGAGCTGTTGAGCATTCCGAGCATGAGCCAAGACGAGGAGACCGGCCTGTTCAGCAAAGAGTTCAAGACCATTGCCAACCTGAAGAAGGCCATTCTCATGGTGGCTGGTTCGGCCGTGCAGAAATTCACCGCTACCCTAGCCAAGGAGCAGGAGCTGCTGATGAATATCGCCGACATGTCCATCAAGGTGTATATCGCCGAGAGCACGCTGTTGCGCGTGGAAAAAGAAGCCGCCGCCAAAGGCGAAGAAGCGCTATCCGCTGAATCCGACATCGCCCGCATCTACTTGGCCGATGCCGTGGACATTGTGGAGAAAGCCGCCAAAGACGCCATCGGCAGCATGGCCGAGGGCGATGAGCAGCGCTTGCTGCTCATGGGCCTGAAGCGCTTCACCAAAACAGAGCTGTTGAACGTGAAGGAAGCCCGCCGTCGCGTGGCCGCTAAGCTGATTGAAGCCAACGAATACGTATTCTAGCCTTCCGTTTGTAATAAGTAAAAGGCCGTTCCTGATTGCAGGAACGGCCTTTTTGTTGTTTGGCTTGCGAGTTGAACTACTTAACTACCACCTTTTCGAGTTGCAGGGCGGCTGATTTTTTGCTGGGCCGGCTGACGCCGATGATGGTTTTTTCACCCAGCCACACTGTGAAGTCTTTCACGTAAGCCAGTTGCTGGTCGGCCGCTACGTTTAGTTTTAGGCGTTCGGGCTGGCTTACCACACCGGTTTGGGCATTGACGAGCCGCAGGTAGAGGTCCGATTTCTTATTAATGGTTTCGAGGGTGAGCAGTTGCACGGTGTTGCCGAAAACCGCAGCCCGGAAACCAATGCCCGTGTAGGCATCCACGGCTGGGGCTTTTTGGGCTTTGGCTATAATGCTGTGCCAGGTGGGCTGCCCAAACTCGTTGTAGCCGAATACATGCAGCTCGCGGGCGTGCACGGGCAAGGCCTCGCCGCCTTCTTCATAATGTTTCTCGGCGATTACCACCAGCTGCTTTTCGGCGGTTAGCAGCAATTCGCCCAAGTACACATCTTCCAAGCGTTTCACCGCAACTCCATTTGCCTTGGTCACTTCGGCTAAATAGGCAGGGGTGAAGCGAACTTCCGGCGAAAACTTCATGTCGCCGGTGCCGCTAAAATCGTACTTCACTACCTTCAGGCTGTAGTATTCGCCGGTTTCAAAGTCGGCGCACAAAGCAGCTGCATACAGGCTGCCATCGTTTAATACCTTGAACCTGGCATCGCGAATGGTGATGGCCCGGCCCCCAAAAGTGCCACCCACGGGCACTCCCAGTACTTTAATCTCGGGAGATTTATCGGCGGGGTAGCGCCGTACAGTTAGCTTTTTCATCTTGTCACTCATCATCGTGACGTACTGCGTACCATCATTGGCAACGTGTACCGCAGGAGAAAAAAAGTCGCCTTGGTCACGGAAATCGTAGGTTTTTTCCTGAAGCTTGGCCAGGCTTTGGTCGAACAGCGTAGCGGCGATGCTTTTCACCTGCGCTCCTTGCGTGAGGTAGCGGAAGGCCAACAGCCGGTTGCCATCAGGCGAAATAGAAACACCTAGTCGGCGGTCGCGGGCCGGCGCTGTCATCACTACTTTGTCCTGGCCCCTTTGGCCGGTTTCCAGGTTTATGGAGACTACGCTCAGGTTCTGGCTGCTTTCGCCTTTTTGGTGCAGAACGACCAAGGCTTGCTGCGTTCCGCGGCCAAAAGCTTCCAGCGTTTGACCGGCATTCACCGGAATAGTAGCACTCCATTGCTTCTTGAGCTCGGCATCGTAGCGTTCAACGGCATAGCCGCCCGCGCTCTGATGCGCCAGAATTACAAAGCTTGACCCATCGGCCAGCGGGAGAGTTTTTTGCGGCACCCGCATATCGTAGCGGTCCGGGCCCGGTTCAGGCAGGTAGCTGAAGGGCGCGGACTTCACTTTCTGGGCCATGCTCGGGATAGCGCGTCCCCCTACTGCCCAACTGAGCAGTCCAACCAGTAATGCACGATGCAACATAGAACGTGGGTGTAATTGACTCTTCGAGGTAAATATCAGAAATTTCTTAACACTCAAAAGTACCGGTTTTGAAGCGTTAAAGCCCTTGTCGGAGTCTATTTGCAACTGTTGTTGCATGGGAGACTAAAAAAAATTATTCTAAGCATAACACTAATCCTGTCACTTCCGTAGAGGGAGCCCGTTTACTTCGTGTCGGGTTTAGGGCCCTAAGTCAGCCCAGGCTCCGGCTGCGATTTTACCTGCTCAGTCATTGGCAAACAAGGTTTGATGATATTTTTTCATCATTTTGACAAGTTTTACCACTACTTAGCCGGTTCAGATGTACCTTTGTCAGGCAATAAAATTTATATTTATGAAATCACTTCTCAAGTTTAGCCTCTTATCTGCCCTCATTATTGTTGGCAAAATTGCAAAGCAACCCACTACGGCGGTCGTCGCTCAAACCATCCAGCCGACTGCTTTGCCTGATACCTCAGTTATTTTTATAAACCAGGTTATTCCATTCGAGCCTGCTAAGCAGAACCACGAAAAAGGCAACGCCCAGCAATCCCGCGTTGGTCTTCTGGCCAATCTGTTTTAGTCGATAGCGTTATTATTTATCCCTGCCCGCCCTGCCTTTCCCAGCGTTTTCATTTAGCTAATTCGGCTCCAATTCACAGCAGTTGCGGGCAAGCTCTCGATGTGGCGCCGGATGTTCCCGTTAGTGGGGCTTTCCAGGTTAGGGTCTTCAGTTAGTATGGTTTGGGCGGCGGCGCGGCTTTCGCTCAGGATGCGGCCATCTTTGGCTAAGTCGGCAATCAGCAAGTCGAGGACGCCACTTTGTTGCGTACCCATCAGGTCACCCGGCCCACGTAGTTTCAGGTCGATGTCGGCAATCTCGAAGCCATTATTAGTGCGCACCATGGTTTCGAGTCGGGTGCGGGCGTCCTTGCTCAGCTTAAAGCCTGACATCAGAATGCAATAGCTTTGGTCGGCCCCGCGGCCCACGCGCCCACGCAGCTGGTGCAGCTGCGAGAGACCGAACCGCTCCGCCGATTCGATAACCATTACCGAGGCATTGGGCACGTTCACACCCACCTCAATCACGGTGGTCGCTACCATAATCTGGGTTTCCTTGTTGATAAAGCGCTGCATCTCGTAGTCCTTCTCCTCGGCCTTCATGCGTCCGTGCACAATGCTGATTTGGAACTCCGGGAAGGCGCGCGATACGCTTTCGTAGCCGTCGGTCAGGTCCTTGTAGTCCATCGTTTCCGACTCTTCAATCAGCGGATACACGAGGTAAGCCTGCCGCCCGAGCTTCACCTGGTCGCGAATAAACTCGAACACCTTCAGGCGGTTAGCGTCGTAGCGGTGCACGGTTACGATGGGCTTACGGCCGGCCGGCAGCTCGTCAATCACACTCACGTCCAAGTCGCCATACAGCGTCATGGCCAGCGTGCGCGGAATGGGCGTGGCCGTCATCACCAGCACGTGCGGAATGATGTGGGGGTTTTTCTGCCATAGTTTGGAACGCTGCGCCACGCCAAATCGGTGCTGCTCGTCCATAATGGTCAGGCCCAGGTTGCGGAACTGCACCACGTCTTCCAGTAGGGCGTGGGTGCCCACCAGCATGTGCATGGTACCGTTGCGCAGCGCTTCGTGCAGCACGCGCCGCTCGGCGGTTCGGGTGCTGCCCGTGAGCTTTCCAATGTGAATGCCCAGGGCGTCGGCGTACACCTTCAGCCCGGTGTAATGCTGGTCGGCCAGGATTTCGGTGGGTGCCATGATGCAGCTTTGCGCTCCATTATCGGCGGCCATCAGCATTGAGATGAAAGCCACGATGGTTTTGCCCGAGCCTACGTCGCCCTGTAGCAGCCGGTTCATCTGCTGGCCGGTGCAAAAGTCCTTGTAAATGTCGTGGATAACGCGTTTTTGCGCCCCCGTCAGGTCAAAGCTGAGGTGGTTCTTATAGAAATCCACCAACGTGGGCACCTGGTTGAATATCTGGCCGGCCAGCGTCACCTTACGCTGGTCGCGCTGTCGCAGCAGCTTGAGCTGCACATAAAACAGTTCTTCAAACTTGAGCCGGAACTGGGCTGCGGCCAGTAGCTCCGGGCTCTGCGGGAAGTGAATTTGTTGTAGGGCCTGGGGCTTGCTCATCAAGGCGTACTGCTCAATCAAGGCCGGCGACAGCGACTCTGTGATGTGTGATTGCGCCAGCTTAAGCATCTCCGCCACCATGCGCATGATGGCCTTACTGTCAATGCGGTGGTAGTTTTTAAGCTTTTCAGAAGTGTTGTACACCGGTTGCAAAAAGCTTTGTCCAGGCTTGGCTTCGGTTACCTCCTCCAGTTCCGGGTGCGCCATTTGGGGCCGACCGTTGAACATCGTTGGCTTGCCAAAAACGATGTACTCCTGGTTGTTTTTGGTGTACTGTTGCACCCATTTCACGCCCTTGAACCACACCAGCTCCAACTCGCCAGTGCCATCGCCCACCTTAGCCGTCAGGCGCTGCTTGGGTCCTTCGCCAATCAGCTCCTTGTTGCGCAGCATGCCTTTCACCTGCACGTAAGGCAAGTCGTCGTGCAGGTCGGCTACGTTATACACCTGCGTCCGGTCAAGGTAGCGGAACGGGTAGCGCTGAATCAGGTCGCCGTAGGTGAATAATCCCAACTCTTTGCCTAGCACCTGGGCGCGCTGGGTGCTACCTACCGAGCGCAGAAACTCAAGCCGGGTATTGAAGAAATTACTCATTCTCCGTTCACTATTTGTATTTCAGGGTGTTGAGCATCCGCACCATATCCTCTTTCACGTATTCAATCACCGGTGCCAGCGAGTCATTGGCCGTGGCAGTGCGGAAGTACAGTGCTCCGCGCAGGAAATGTTTGGTACTGTCCGTGGTGTAAAACTGGAACTGGCTGGGTACCTCGCCCTGCAGCTCAAACACCGAAGCCCGAATGCCGCTGGGCGTCTTCAAAATCCGCTCATCAATGGCCGTGGCCTTTATTTCGTGCTTGCCGGTAAGCTTTCGCGCATCTTCCATCATCTTATTATAGAGACGCCGGTCGCGCTGCACGTCCATATATGTAATCTGCACGTTGGCGTTCAGCTTTGGGTAGTACACATTCAGCCAGTGTGGCTGCGCCCTGGAAGACGAATCCCGCTTTATGACGGCCTGTTTGGAATATTCGAAGGAATACGGGTGGTCATCGGGCAAAAGCTGATACTGATGAGCCGGTAAATCGATGCGGTTATAGCCCTTGGGCTTAGGCGTAAAATCTGGAGCCGACGAGCAGCCCGCCAGCAAGGCCAGCGCCGCCACCAAAGAAAGGTTTTTCAGGGTTATTACCACGTTTTTGCTGATAAATAAGCGCCGTCGCCATGTCGGCTGCGTCAGGTATCAAAGGTAACCGTTGGCTCCGTGCCATCCGCAACGCAAAAAGCTCCCGCCTGGTGCCGACAACAACACTGCTGAATCACGTATTCTGGCGAAACCCCAAGTTTCGCAGCTTTTGCCGACTGCGCCTGGGCGCTTTGGGCCCAGCCAGAGCCGATGCCTCACCAAAGAAAAAGGCCACTCGACTGAGTGGCCTTTTCTTGTTTTGGAAGTTAGGTCGGCAGCCCAAAAATCCGAGAAATCCGAATACTCCGTTCAAATCCGCTATTCAGAACGGCAACTGGTCCAACTCCGGCTCCTGTCGGAAACTCTGCTGTTGCTCTGCCGCTGCCGGGCCATTGGCTTCGTTACCAGTACCAGCGGCAGCGGCATTTTGCGGCCGCCCGCTCAGCATCGAAATCTCATCGGCGATAATTTCCGTGATATACCGGGTTTGCTGGTCCTTGTCCTGATACTGGCGGGTACGCAGTTTGCCTTCGATGTACACCTGCTGACCCTTTTTCAGGAATTTGTCAGCCATATCGGCCAGCCCGCGCCACGCCGAAATGTTGTGCCATTCGGTGCGCTCCACGCGGTTGCCCTGCTTGTCTTTGTAATACTCGTTGGTAGCGAGGGTGAAGTGCGCCACGCTCACGCCGCCTTCCAGATGCCGCACTTCCGGGTCTTTGCCCAGGTTGCCTACCAATATTACTTTGTTTACTCCGGCCATATTACTGCACGTTAGGAAATAAGAATTCGAAAGAGCCACCCGGCTTTTCTTGCCTTAAAGATAAGACATTATATTCGGGGCTGCTAATTTTTTGCTAACAATAAAAGCATGAATAGCTAATTTAAATGGTAAGACTGCTAATAGCCGTGCTGGCTGCAATAATTAGCAATCAACTTGGGCTTGGGAAGTGCTTCAATCTCATCGGTCGAATAAGCCCGCAACCCTAAATTACGAAGTGTAAGAGCTGGGAGCGGCTGGGTCAGCGTCAGGGGATGGAACCGGACTTCCAGCTTTTGGTGGCTGAGTATGTGGCGATAAGCTGCACTGGGCTCGGCGGCCTGGCTGGTATCGAGGCACGCCCCCAATGCCTCGAGGTGGCGCAGGAGTTCGGCTGGGGGCAGCTCTGGCACCGTGGTTTCGGCCATAGCAAAGTCGTAGAGGCCCTGCCAGATGTCTTTTTCCCGCCGCTCACGCAGGTAGGTTTGCTCGCCGTGGCGCAGCACGAAGTAGTGAAAGTAACGGGTGCGCGAAGCCTTGGTCTTGCTCTTTACCGGTAGCAGCGCCACCTGCCCGTGCTGGAACGCCCAGCACTGGCTTTGCAAAGGACAAAACAGGCAATCGGGCTTCAGCGGCGTGCACTGCAGGGCCCCAAACTCCATGATGGCCTGGTTGAACTCGGCGGGCGTACTGGCGGGAATGTGCTGGTCGGCCAGGGCCTGGAACTCCTTGCGCGAGCTGGGCGCGGCAATATCCGAGTGCAGCCCAAAAATGCGGGCCAGCACACGATACACATTGCCGTCGAGCACAGCCACCGCCTCATCAAAGGCAAAAGAGGCAATGGCAGCCGCGGTGTAGGGCCCCACGCCGCGCAGCCGCAGCAACCCGGCATAGGTGCTAGGAAACTGCCCGCCGAACTCGTTCACCACCTGCTGGGCGGTGTGGTGCATGTTGCGGGCTCGGGAATAATACCCCAGCCCCTGCCAGTAGCGGAGCACTTCCGCCTCCGGCGCGGCCGCCAGCCGTTGCACCGTGGAGTAGGCGCTAAGAAAAGTTTCGTAGTAGGGGAGGCCCTGGGCTACCCGCGTTTGCTGGAGAATTACCTCCGACAGCCATATGGCGTAGGGGTCGCGGGTGTGGCGCCACGGCAGGTCCCGCTGATGACGTGGGTACCAGCTTAGGAGGGCCGCCGCCAGAAAGGAAGGGCGGGGAGTTGCGTTGGTCAAAATTTTGAAAGCGAATAATTTGAGTACAGAACTTGTTTAAGTGTTCTGGTTGGTAAAACAAAAAAATGGGCTACCTTTGTGGCCCCAATTCAAGGGCGAACCGCTTACCGGGCAAGGGCTTACGCTGGAATGCGGGAATTTTTTGCCTAAAACTGTATTTTTTTTAACCACATAAGGACCATACCAACGTGACTAAAGCTGAGGTAATCGCCGAAATCTCCACCAAGACCGGCATCGAGAAAGCAGATGTATTGATGACTGTTGAAGCGTTCTTCAAAGTCGTGAAAGACTCAATGACGGAAGGCCACAACATTTACGTGCGCGGCTTTGGCTCGTTCGTAAATAAGAAGCGTGCCCGTAAAGTAGCCCGCAATATTTCGAAAAACACGTCGCTCATCATCGAAGAGCACTACATCCCGAGCTTCAAGCCATCGAAGACTTTCGTAGCTAAAATCAAGAACAGCAAAAAGGTGAAAGCCGTTACGGCAAAAGCCTAGATTATCTAGCTAATCAAGCAGCGAAAAGTGCGCAGTAGCCCGGCTATTGAACACTTAGGTGGGGTGGTAGTGTTACGCACTCGGGTAACCAATCAGGTACCACACTGCTTTCCATTAGATAATGAATTACCGGCCGCGCCGCCGGTGTCTTTTCCCTTAGGAAAAGCCCGGCGGCCGGTTCTTTTCAGCCTATGGCCACTATTAGTTCTGCTTCTCATCAATTGGTTGTCCTCGCTGCCGCGCTCGCGCTGGTTGGGGGCTTATACGTGTTGCCAAAAGGCATTCTAAAGCCAAAGGAAAGTCGTTCGGAACTAAATAGTGACGCGGCCAAAACGGCCAACCGGGACGGTGGCGGGTCGAAAACCAATGGTTCCAAAACCGAGGCCTCTTCGGGTCCGGTATCGGCAACTGCTACCGAAAACGATGGTGGCCATTCCGCCGACGACGGGCACGACCACGGCCCTGCCGCTCCGGAGTCGGCACCGCATACCACCGCCACGGCTGCCCAACGGCAGGAACTGGCGCGTTTGCTGAAGGAATACAAAGCCGCGCCTACTGCTGCTGCGCAATCGGCCGTGGCCATCACTTTGGCCCGGCGCTACGAAAGCGTAGAGCGGTTCGACAGCGCGGGCTATTACCTGGAGCAAGTGGCTTTGGCCAGTCCCAGCGCCAGCAATTGGCAGCGGGCAGCCGATGCCTACTTCCAAGCGTTTAGCTTTGCGGCGTCGGACGAGCGGGTGAAACTGCTGGGTGGCAAGTCCCGGGAACTTTACGGCAAAGTGCTGCAAAAGGAGCCGGGCAACCTCGACGCCAAAACCAACCTTGGCATGGCCTACATGGCTTCCGAGGACCCCGTGCAGGGCGTAACCATTCTGCGCGAAGTGCTGGCGGCAGACCCCCGCAATGAGAAAGCCTTGTACAACATGGGCATTCTGGCGGTGCAAAGCAACC
>JAYSZD010000182.1:0-5047 GCA_043738185.1 Hymenobacter sp.
GCACCGGGCTGGTAGCTGATGCCGTAGCTGGCCGAGTAAAAATACCCTTCAACGCCAACCATCAGCTTGTCAAAAACATTGTACGTTCCGAAGACCGAACCCTGAAATTCGGGCCGGTGAAACGGTTGCGCCAGGTTCTTGAGGGCGTATTTATTGTAGTCCAGGCGCGTGCCGAGGCGGAATTTCTCGGCCACGTTGTACAGCAGCTCACCGTGGATGTTCAGCACACCAGTGGCATTCTGGTCATACACGAGGTCGAATTTGGTGGGGTCGATGGCGTTATTGAGGTAGAAGTACAGGTTGCGGTCACGGGCGTAGGTGGCGCGGGCGTTCAGCTCCAGCCCCCGCACCGGCGTAGACGTGAAGCCCGCGTAAATGGTCGGGCCGCGGTGGGTATCGGCCACGTTCAGGCCCCGGTTCAACCACGGGTTTTCGGTGCTCAGGTCGTAGCGCGTAACCCGTTGCAAAGCTCCGCCCAAGCCTGCGTACAGCATAAACTTCTCAGGCGCCACGGTGTAGCCTACCCGCAAGGCTGGGTAAATCACGCCCCTGCTCACATTGGTCGTGGTATCTGAAGAATAGCCCAACGTGGCACCCAGGGTAAAAGCAAGCCGCTTGTTGATGAATTCGTAGGCCGGAGTTGCTTGCACAAACGTGCGGCTGCGCGTCACCAATGGCTGCGCGTCGGGCTCGTTGGCGGTGCCGGGCGCCAGGTCTTTTTCAGAGATAAACGAGGCGTCCGCGGTTACGGTCACGCGGCTGGTTTCACTCAGCGCGTAGCCGCCTTTGGCATTCACCAGCACGTTGTGTTCGTTGGCGTCGAAGCTGTCGCCCCAGTACCGGTAGCCGAGGCTCGCATCATAGGTCAGCACCTGCTCGGGGTCACGGTTATGGGCGTAGGCCTTCACCCCAAAGCGGTTGAATACCTGCTTGATGTCGTCGGCTTCGGGCCTGACAACCGGGTCGGGCTGGTTGGCGGCCTTTTCGTAACCGTAAAAATTGTAGCGCTCCCGGCCCAGGTCGAGGGCTGCGCCGAAAGCGGCAGTACCCCGGTACAGCTCGCCCATCAGGTGGGCACTGGACTCTGAAACGCCGGAATTCTTGCCGTCCACTGGCCCGTTCACCGAATTTACGTGCTTGATATCCAAGCCATAGCTATGGTCGGTATTGCGGGTGCTGTGGAAATAGCCGCGCCCGTAAAACGTGCCGTAGTTACCCAAACCTGCTTTGATGAAGTTGCCCGTGAGGGGCGTCAGCTCCTCGCTGCGGATAGTAAGCACCTTCACCGAAGGGTTGAGGCGGTCGGCCGGCAGCCGGAAATCCGGGAAGGTGTAGGCCACCTTGCGCTCGGCCGGGGGCGGCGCGGGCAGCTTGATTTTGGAGAAGTTGCGGGTAGCTTCGGGCAGCTGGTTCACCCGCTCTTTCACGATTTCGATTTCGGCTTCTTCAATCTTGCCCGTGGTTTTGGGCCGGGTGGTTTGGGCCGACGCCGTGGACACGATGCCGCCCACCAGGGCCGCCGCCAGCACCCAACCCGCCACGGGGCGCATCGTTGGCTTATTCTGTAGTATCAACAAACGCTTCATCAGCAACTGATTATTCAATGGAAAAATACGCCGCGCCTAGCGCTGCGTGGCCGTATCGGCCGGGGCGGTGGTATCCCGCAGGTTGGGGCGCGGCGCGGCGGCTTTGCCTTTGGCCGGGGCCGGGGCCTTGGCCGGTGCTTTCGCGGGCGTTTTGGCCGGGGCGGGCTTGGGGGTGGCCGGTTCGGCGTCGTCGGGCTGGTCGGCGCCCAGCGTTTTCAGGCGCTGCTTCGCGCCTTCCACCACCTCGGCCACCGGGAATTTATTGTCGATGATGGAATTGAGCGTGCCGCGGGCCTGGAAGTTGTCGCCCTGCGCGGCGTAGGCATCGGCCACCAGCAAAAAGGCGCGTCCCTGCCACAAGGTGTAGCTGCTGTAATTGGCATTCACCTTCAGCGCTTCAGCAATGGCTTCCTCGTTCTTCTGCTGCTTGAAATAGGTGTCGGCCAGGTAATACTGGGCTTCGGCGCCGTTCACGTCGTTGGGCGCGGCGGCTACGGCAGCGGCCAGTTCGGTAGCGGCCTGGTCGAAGCTGCCGGCGCGGTAGCTGGCCTTGCCCAGGTAGAGCAGCGCGGCGTTGGTGGCGTTGGCCGTGGCGCCGGCCTGTGTGCGCAGCTCTTCGGCCACGCGGCGGGTGCCGGGGTAGTCGCCGGCCTCGTACAGGCTGCGCAGCTGGCCCAGGGTGGCGTTGGCTACCTCGCGGCGGTTGGTGCTGGCGCCGCGCAGCCGCTCGTAGAGTTTGGCGGCCTCGGCGTAGCTCTTGCTTTCGAATTCCAGGTCGGCCAGACGGCCTACGGCGCGGTTCAGGAACTCGGTTTTGCCTTCGGCTACCACGTCGCGCAGGCGGGTTAGTCCCTGCTGCTTGTCGCCCGTTTTTAAGTAGGAATCAGCCAGGAAGAACCGGGCATCGGGTCCGAGGGCCGACTGCGTGTACTGCTTCAAGTAAGACTCGATACGCAGGATGGCTGGCTGGTATTTCTCAGCCAGATACAAGGATTTGGCGGCTTCGAATTCGACGCTCTCCGTAGCCTTGCTGTCGGGATTCTGGGTTTTGAACGAGGCCAGGGCCGCGTCAAACTCCTCAGTGCGGCCCAGCGCGCTCAGGCTTTCCTGCAAGCTATACAGCGCTTGCGACGACGCCTCACTGCGCGGGAACTCGCCCAGCACGCGCTGGAAATCGGCCACCGCCTTTTCGTGCTGCTGCAGGTTGGCAAAGGAGACGCCGCGCTTTTGCAGGGCCTGCGGCACCAAGGGGCTGGTGGGCCGGTTGTCAATCAGGCGGCTGAAACCGGTGGCGGCGGGCTGGTACTCGCCGGCTTCGAAGGAAAGCTGCGCCTGCTGGAACACGGCCTCCTCGGCGTAGCGCGAGTTGGGGCTGGTTTTGAGCAGCGACGCCAGCGTGGTGGTGGCTTCGTCGCGGCGGCCCATGGCGCCCAGGGTGCGCCCTTTTTGGTAGTAGGCGTAGTCCTTGTCGGCGGCGTTGGCCGTTATCACCTGGTCGTAGAGGGTCAGGGCCTGCGGGTAGCTTTTGGCTACGTAATAGGTGTCGGCCAGGCGCAGGGTGGCGTCGTAATAGTCCGGGTTGTCGGGCTTGGCCGATTTGTCGTTCAGAAACGCCTGGAATTGCGGCCGGGCGCGCTCGTACTGCTTGGTGTTGTAGTAGGCGTAGCCCAGGCCGTACCGGGCTTTCTGCTCAAACTCCACTTCCTCGGGGCTCACGCCACCCTGCCGGGCCGCCCTTGCCGCAGCCGAGTAGGCGCTGATGGCGTCGGGATACTGCTGGCCCACGCTGTAGATTTCGCCGCGCAGTACCTGGGCCGCCGCGCGCAGGGCGTCATCGGCCGGGTATTTCAGCGACTTATCCAGCAGCGGCAGGGCGGCGCTGTAGTTGCTGTTGTTGTAGAGCGAGGCGGCCTGCGAGTAGGCCACGCGCTGGTAGGTGGCGTTCAGCTTGTCGCTGCGGTCGTCGAGGCCTTCGAGGTAGGCCAGGGCCTGCGCGTAGTCGGTGGAGGCCAGGAAGCTGGTGCTCAGCAAGTCATCGACCGCCGGTTGGTTGGCCGAGCGGGGAAAGCGCTTGCGGAAGTCGCGGAGCACGGCAATAACTTCGGGCAGGTTGCCCAGCTCGTACTGCACCTGCCCCAGCTTGAGGGTAGCGTTTTCAGCAATCTTTTTATCGAAATCTCCCTGGCGGGCCGCCTCGAACGCCGTCACGGCCTGAGGCTTCTGGTTGGCCTGCACGTAGCTCAGGCCCAGGTGGTAGGCGGCGTTCTGGCCCAGCGAGTCGCGGCGCACGGCCACGTTTTTCAGGCTGGCGATGGCGCCCTTGAAGTCGCCCATCTTGTAGTTGGCGAAGCCAATCTTGTACTGGAGCGCCGGCTCAATCTTGCCCTTGCGGATGGCCGCGAACTTATCAAACGCCTCAGCCGCTTCCTGGTACTGCTCCTTCTGGTAATGGGCATCGCCGAGCAGCAGCTGAATTTCGTCGGAGTTCTGCGGTGGCGGCGTGTCCTTGAGGGCCTTCGAGGCGTAGCTAATCAGCCCATCGTAGTTGCCTTCCTTGTAATAAATCTGCGACACGATGGCCGGCACCACCGGCTTGTATGCGTCGTTCTGCTCGGCCACGCCCAGGTCGGCGCGGGCGGCGGCAAAGTCGCCGGCCCGGTAGGCCAGGTAGCCCGCGTAGTAAGAACTAGCGTATTTGAACGGACCCGCCATTTGCTTGCTGCGGTCGAACAGCAACCGGGACTTCTCGTATTCCTTCTGCTCGAAATAGCTGTAGGCGAGCTTGAAGTCGGATTCGGCCCGCTGCTCGTTGCTCAGATTGTCGGGCGCTACCTTTTGCAGGTAGCGGATGGCGGACTCGTAGTTCTTCTGGTCGAAGTAAAACTTGCCCAGCTCGAAGTAGGCCACCGCCGAGCGCGGGTGGGCCGGGTGCTGGTTGGCGAAGGCCAGAATCAGGCCCTCGGCGTCGGGATGCAGCAAGTACAGGCCGCTCACGGCGTAGTAGTACTCGGCATCGGCGGTGCGGTCGGCCGAAATGGGGCTGGCCTGACTGCTGCGCACCGGTTCGATGGCGAGGTACTGCCGGAAAGCCTCCTGGGCCGCGCCGTACTGGCCACGGTCGAATAGCTCCAGCCCTTCTTGAAAGAACCGCTCATCGGCGGCAAAAACCTGGGTTTGCTGGGCGAAGGCAGCCACTGGCGCCGCCGCGCTCAGGGCCGCGGCCAACGCCAGCCGGGGAAATAGCTTCATGTATATACCGTGCATGGAGGGCCAAAAGGAGCCCGGGAAGTCGCCAAAAGTAGCGATAAATGCCCGCAGGTTGCCTATGCCCCCTTGCGTGCGGGCCGGCCCGGATGCCATGGGGGGCGCCCCGCAGGCCACGGGGGCCGGCCCGCATGCCACGGGGGACGGCCCGGATGCCACGGGGGCCGTCCCCCACGCCACGGGGGACGGCCCGGATG
>JAYSZD010000183.1:0-2061 GCA_043738185.1 Hymenobacter sp.
TAACAGGTCAGGGAATTAAACAATGCCAATGGCGGCGATTGAAATACAGCTGACTTGCTCAACCTAGCTGCGGACTTACTTCGACGAGTCGCGCAGTGCCTTGATGGTATCGTGGGCCTCCTGTACGCCTTGGTACTGCTTTTCAATTACCGATTTTACGGCTGAAGGCAAGTCCTGGGCCTTGAGGGCCGTCTGGTACGCCTTCACTGCGTAGTCTTCGCCGCGCTCGCACTCGTTGAGTACGGCCGTGTTGTCTTTGCTGGTAATGGCAGCTTTCAAATCAATCCAGGCGCGGTGGATTGTGGCGGTTACTGAGCCGCTTTCGTCGGGCTTGAGGTTCAGCTTGAACATCTGGTCCTCGATTTCGGTGATGTATTCCGAGCGCTGGGCAGCGTATTTTTTGAAGGTTTCCTTCAGCTTGGCGTCTTCCACGTCGGTCATGGCGTCGGCATAGCCGTTCTGGCCATCCTTGAGGGTTTCTACCAATTCATTGAGCAGGGTTTGGGTTGCTTTGGCTTCCATTGGAAAGGGCGTAAGTAAAGTGGAAAGGGAGGTGAATGATTACTCCCTGCTTTACTCCCTGCCCGCAGCTAAGGTTACAGCCCGGCGGCAGCTGGCGTCGCCAGCGCCTGGCCAGCCAGGAAGCCCGTGGTCCAGGCCGCCTGGAAGTTAAAGCCGCCGGTGATGCCGTCGATGTCGAGGACTTCACCCGCGAAATGCAGTCCCGGCATGCGGCGGCTTTCCATGGTTTTCAGGTCGACCTCATCGAGGGAAATACCGCCGCAAGTCACAAATTCGTCTTTATAAGTGGTTTTGCCGCGCACGGCCAGCGGGTAGCGGAGCAGGAACTCCAGCAGGCGGTTCTGGATTTTGGTGGGTAAGTCGCTCCAGCGGGTTTCGGGTGCTACACCGGCCTGTTCGGTCAGGCTGCGCCACAGGCGCTGCGGCAAGCCGAATTGCGGATTGGCCGCCACGGTTTTTTTGCCGTTTTCCTGGCGAAAATGCTGCAGCCAGGCGCGCAGGGTTTCTTCCGTGAACGTGGGAATCCAGTTTACCAGGGCCGTGCCCACGTAGCCCAATTCATTGAGCCGCCGGGCTCCCCAAGCCGAGAGCTTGAGCACGGCCGGGCCGCTCACGCCCCAGTGCGTAACCAGCAGTGGGCCTTCGTACTGCAATTTTTCGCCGGCCAAAACCACTCGGGCCTGGGCCACGCTCACGCCCATCAGCTCGCTGAGAGGGGAGTTGGGCACGTTGAAAGTGAAGAGCGAGGGCACGGGCTCTGCAACGGTGTGGCCCAACGCGCGCAGCCAGTCGTAGTTGGCGCTTTTGGGATTGCCGCCGGTAGCAACGAGCAGGCGCGTGGCGTGCAGCGCGTTGCCGAAGCTGCTGGCTCTGTTGCCGCTTAATTTCAGCCGGAAACCCCCGGTGGGCAAGGGCTCAATCTCATCAACGGCGGTGTTGGTGATGATGCGCACGCCGGCCCGCCGCGCAGCTTCTTCCAGAGCTTGCGCAATAGTTTCGCTGGAATCGGTGGTGGGAAACATGCGGCCGTCGGCCTCCGTTTTCAGGATGACGCCCCGTTTGGCAAACCAGGTAATGGTATCGGCTACGCCAAACTGCTGGAACGCGGCTTTGAGCTGCTTGCTGCCGCGGGGGTAATGCGCTACCAGCTGGGCGGCCGTGTCGCAGGCGTGGGTCACATTGCAGCGCCCACCACCCGAGATGCGTACTTTGCCGAGGAGTTTGCCCGTTTTTTCAAGTAATACCACCTGAAGCGCGGGGTTGGCTTCGGCACAGGCAATGGCCCCAAAAAAACCAGCCGCCCCGCCGCCGAGAACGGCCACGAGGGGTTGAGCAGCGTCAATTTTCACGGCGCAAAGGTACGGCAGGACGGCGGGTTGCCGCCCCAGCTAGCAGTGGGCCAGGGCCGCCAGCACGTCGTCGTGCTGGAATTGGTAGGGCACCAGCGTACGAACCGAGCTGCTGTCAATTGTTTTGCCGCTCACACCTTGCTGTTCCTGCTTGAAAGTGGGCGCTTCCAGCGTTAGGTAGCGGGCGGCG
>JAYSZD010000184.1:0-2061 GCA_043738185.1 Hymenobacter sp.
AGCCACACGTATTTATCCTCTTCCAGACGGCCCAAAGCCGCTACGTGGCCCAGGTCCGAGTGCTTGGTTTCGGCGAGGTAGTGCAGGATGCAGCCGGCGGCCACGATGCCTTCTTTCAACCCGTCCACGCCAAAGCCTTTCAGCGAAGTGGTTTTGAAGTGACGGGTGAGCGTATCGTGGGCGTAATCGTTGCCAAAAACCCACTCGTCTAGAGCATACGTGCAGTAGTCAGGACCGAAGTGCTGCTCAAACTCGCTTCGGCTCTTCTTGCAGAACAGGATTTCGGCGGGGCTGAAATTCTGCAGCAGCTTGCCCAGGTAATCGAGCGTGCCCTGGGCTACCAGAAACTCGCCGGTGCTGATATCCAGGAAAGAAATGCCGGCCTCCGCTTTGCCGAAATGAATGGCGGCGAGGTAGTTGTTGGCGCGGCGTTCGAGCACGTTGTCGTGCATGCTCACGCCGGGCGTCACCAACTCCGTGATGCCGCGCTTGACGAGGCCTTTGGCCAGTTTGGGGTCTTCGAGCTGGTCGCAGATGGCCACGCGCTGGCCGGCGCGCACCAGCTTGGGCAGGTAGTTGTCGAGGGCGTGGTGCGGGAAGCCGGCCAGCGGGATTTCATTAGGCGTGCCGCCGCCGCGCTTGGTGAGCGTGATGTCGAGGATGCGGGCGGCCGTGACGGCGTCCTCACCGAAGGTCTCGTAGAAGTCGCCCACCCGAAACAGCAGCACCGCGCCGGGGTGCTGCTGCTTGAGCAGGTAGTACTGCTTCATCAGGGGCGTATCAACGGGCGAGCCGGGCGCAATGTGGTCGGGCCCGACGGATTTGATGACGAATTCTTTCTTGGGTGCAGACAAAGCGAAATAGCAAAGTAGCGCGAACTTTGTAGTTCGCGTTTCCGAAAAAAAAGCCTCGTGGAGCTGGGCATTTCGCCCAGCATGGCGCAGTTCAGCGGCTCTAATCCGCCAAACCATTTCTCTTAAACCAACGACGCGAACTACAAAGTTCGCGCTACTGACCATGCGAAAACTTACAATGGCGGAGTTGAACCGCGCCACGGTGGCCGACTTCAAAAGTACGCCCAAAAGCCCCGTGGTGCTAGTGCTGGACAACGTGCGCAGTATGCACAACGTGGGCGCCATCTTCCGCACCGCCGATGCCTTCGCGCTGGAGAAAATCTGGCTCTGCGGCATCACGCCGCGCCCGCCGCACCGCGAAATCACGAAAACGGCGCTCGGCAGCGAGGAGTCCATGGCCTGGGAATACGCCTCGGAAACCGTGGCGGCCGTGGCGGCCCTGAAAGCCACCGGCTACCAGGTAGTGGCCGTGGAGCAAACCACCGGCAGCGTGGTGCTGCCCCGGTTCCAGCCCGAGCCGGGCCGGCCGCTGGCGCTGGTGCTGGGCAACGAGGTGTTTGGGGTGGAAGATGGCGTGCTGGCGCTGTGCGACCTGGCTGTGGAAATCCCGCAGTTCGGCACCAAGCATTCGCTCAACGTGGGCGTGGCGGCCGGCGTGGTGCTCTGGGATGCGCTAGTGAAGCTGGGCGTGGTGTAGCGGCCGGGGCCGGGCAACCATTGGCGTGGCCGGCGGTTGGATTCTCATGTCCTCCTCCCCCACCGCCGCCACCCGGCCCGATGCCGCCCTTCTGGCCCTGCGCCCCCTCATTAACGCAGAAGCAACCGATGCCGCCGGCACCGTGCGCTACTTCCTGCACGCCACGCTGCGCCCGGTGCTGAAGCTGCAAAACGACTTACTGCTGGCCGTGGTCGCTGATTTTGTGCTCGACCACCACATCACCCTGCGCCCCACCGACCAGCACCACCAGCTCAGCGAGCTGCTGGGCCGCAACACCAAGCTGCGCTACACCGTGGTGGGCCTCATAACCGGCGCTTTCACCGCCGTCGAATATGCCTTCTACCGCCTGCATCGGCCCGAGGTGAACCGGCGCCTGCTGGAAATGGCCCTGCGCCGCGTGCTCGACCAAACTGTAGCCGTGGCGGAACTGGCCTGCTAAAATTGTCACCGCAGAAGAAAGGAGAAGAGGTCCGCAGAACGTTCTGCGGA
>JAYSZD010000185.1:0-2058 GCA_043738185.1 Hymenobacter sp.
GTGGGAATGGCCTTGCGGGCGCAGCTTCCAACCAATAGCCCCAAGGCCAACAGTAACGTTACTTTATTCATAGAGTTTGCGGTCTTTCAGTTTGCGCTCCAGCAGGCTTGAGGCCAAACCGGCTTTGCGGGCCCGTTGCCACTGCGCCACGGCTTCTTCCGGTTGCCCAAGCTTGTAGAGCACGTCACCATAGTGCTCAATTACAGAAGCGTCTTTGGTGGTTTTCAAGGCTCTTTCCAGCGCAGTTTTGGCGCCGGCGTAGTCCTTCAGCTTATATAGAACCCAAGCGTAAGTGTCGAGGTAGGTATCGTTGTCGGGAAACTGCCGCACCACTTTGCCCGACATCTGCTTGGCTTTCTCAAGCTTTTCGCCCCGCAACGATAGGAAGTAGCTGTAATTGTTCAGTACCTGAATGTTGTTGGGGTCGCTCTGCAGCGCGGCTTCGTAGGCCGCGTCCGATTTGGCGTAGTCCTTCGTTACGTGGTAGGCATCGCCCAGCTGCGCATCAAACTGGCCCAGCAACTCCGGGTTGCTCATCACCAGTTTACGGCCGTACTCCAAGGCTTTGATGCCTCTTTGGGAATTCTTTTTCAGCAAGTTGGCCACGCCATTGTAGAACCAGAGCGACGACTGGTTGGGGAAAAGCTCCAGCGCCCGGTCAGTATGTGCCAGCAGCGAATCGGTTTGATTCAGTTCCGAATCGATGAAAACCACCTGCTGCCAGATTTGGAATTTGGAATTGTCGTAGCGCAACGCTTTGAGATACAGGTCGCGTGCCTCTTTTTTACGGTCGGTATGAATGTGAATGTCGCCGGCCATCGCATAAGCCTTGGCTTCCTTGGGGTAGGTTTTGATGGTAGCCGCTGCCAAGTCCCGACCCAGCTGGTTCACAGATTCTTTGGGACTGGGCAGCTGCTTGCTGTAGCCTACCAGAATGCGAATCCGCTCGTCGATGTCTAGGGCCTGGCTGGCAAAAGCCAGCTTTAGCTGCTCGGCGGCCTGTTCAGGCTGCCCCTTCTGACGGTATACTTCGGCCAGAATCATGTGGGCCTGGGGGTTCTCGGGGTCGGCGCGGAGGGCTTGCTCGGCCACCCGCACCGCATCGGGCAGGCGGTTGTTGCTGGAGTACATTTCAGCCTGCGCCAGCACGTAGCGGGTTTCGTTGGGGTTGGCCCGGATGAGCTTCTCGCCCTCGGCCAGGGCAAGCTCCAGCTTGTTCTGTTTGAGGTAAATCTGCTGCTTCTTGAAGGAAATCTCGTCTACCTGACCAAACTCCTTTTCGGCCAGCTCCAACGTGTTCAAGGCCTCAGGCAGCTTGTTCTGAGCCAAGTAAAGGTCGGCCAGGTTAAACAGATAGCTACCCGAATTCGGCACTTGCTTAATGAGCGTAGCGTAGGTTTTGGTAGCACCATCGTACTGCTTTTGGCGCATTTGAATATCGGCCAGCAGCAAGTAGTAATACGCATTCTGGGCATCGAGCCGCACCGCCGCGTTGGCATAGTTCGAGGCATCGCGCAGGTTGCCGCTCAGCAGGTTGGCCTCCGCTATCTTATAGTTGATGGCCGCGTTGTCCGGGCTCAGGGCGTAGGCGCGCAGCAGCTGTTCCAGGGCTTTGGTATAGTCTTCCAGCAGCACGTACTTCACGCCTTCCACAAACAAGGCTTCGGTGTGCTCACGCTCGCGCTCCGAAAGTGGTGGCGCGGCGGCGCGGCGAATGCGGGCTTCGACCAGTTTCTTGTCGAGCTCGCGCTGCTCTTTTTCCAGGGCGCGTTCTTCTTTGCGGGTCAGCCGGACCGGCGAGCTGGCCGCCTCCTTGGTGGGCTGCGCGTAGCCAATGGCCGCGAGCCCCAACCAAAACCACAGACTAAGAACAAGTTGACGCATATACAATAAAACCGGACACGGGGCCCGGCTCACGAAATTACGGGTAATAATGCCCAACGACGCGGCCCTCCGCAGAAGGCCGCGTCGCTGTAACGCATTTATTCCCGAAAATGTCACACGCGCAACTGGTTATAGTCGCCCAGGCTCAGGTCGTCGGGCGTGCCGGTCACGGTG
>JAYSZD010000186.1:0-13986 GCA_043738185.1 Hymenobacter sp.
CTTTCTGAAAGTGCAGTGGCAGCATTGCCGAACGGCCAGGTAGCGCCTACGGCCACCACTTACCACACCGAGCAGATTACCCTCACCAGCCAGCCCGGCCACATAACGCTGTGCGGTACGCTAAGCATTCCCGATGGTGCGGGTCCGTTTCCCGCCGTCTTACTGCTCTCGGACATGGGCAGCCACGACCGCGACTCCCGCGTGGGCGAGTACCGCCTGTTTGCCGCTATGGCCACGGCTTTTGCCCGTGAAGGCATTGCGGTGCTGCGGCTCGACGACCGCGGCGTGGGCCAGTCAGCTGGCAATGGTTCCCTAGCTACTACTGCCGACCTGTTGCGCGATGCAGTATTGGGGCTGAGCTACCTGCGCCAGCGGCCCACCGTAGACCCCGCGCGCACCGGGCTCATTGGCCACGGAGAAGGCGGTAATCTGGCCCTGTTGGCCGCAGCACAGCCCGTTCCACCCGATTTTGTAGTGACTCTGGCAGCTTCTGGCCTTCCGGGCCTCGACCTGCTAGCCAACCAAGCCGAGCCACTGGCCAGCCCCACCGACACCGCCCAAGCTGGCGCGGCCCGGCGTCTGGCATGGGCCGGAGTGCTGCAAAGTGCCGCCAAGCTGCGGGCCAGCGGCTCCAATGCCGCCCAGGTAGAAACCTATATCACCCAGCAACGCCTCAAAATTAAAAGTGAGGAGCGCAAGAATGTGGCTGGTACGCTCAAATTCCGGCGCACCATGCTGGAAATTGTCAGCCAGACAGCCAATAACGACCAGGCTCAGGCCATTGTGGTTAATATGCTGCGCCAGCGCTACCCACAGCAAGAACCTGCCGAAGCCCGTAACCGGGCCGCCGAGCTTGTTACGCCGTGGTCGCGCTCTTACTTGAAATTCGACCCGCAGCAGGGCCTGGCTAAGGTGCAATGTCCCGTGCTGCTGCTTAACGGCACGGAGGATGAGGAAGTAAATGCCTCAACCAACCTCGCGGCCCTCGAGAAAGGACTAAAGAGTAACAAGCGCGTAACCGTACGCCGCCTGGCCGGCATCAACCACTGGTTCCAAACGCCGACCTCCGAGCTACTTCCGAATGCGGATGGCAGCTTCGACCCAATTGTATCGTCTCTGATGCTGGATACCGTGCGGGATTGGGTGCGGCAACAAGCCGGAAAGTAGACTCAGATAATTTTTACAGGGTGTACTTGCGGCCCTTGTTCTGGACTTTCAAACACGTCATCAGGGGCTGGAAATAGGCGACCATGGCGCGGGCCGACAGGTCTTCGCCGGTTTTCCCCTTCAGCACCACGCGCCAGTCGCGGCTGGAGCCGGGCCGCATGATGTCCCGCAGGAAGTTGCCCACTTCCTTGCTGCCGTAGTAGTTGGTGGCGTGCGGGTCCTGCCTGAGAATGTTCCGGGCAATGTGGTCGTGCAGCTGGAACAGGATGACGTAGCTCAGGGCGTAGTCGTAGTACTGGGCGGGGTCGTCGTTGATGTGGGTTTTGGTGGCGGCATCCAGGTAGTTTTCGCCGCAGGCGGTGGGCGGCTCTATGCCCTGGTACTCCTTGCTCAGGGCCCACCACCTGGCATTGAGCTGGTCGGCGGGCAGCTTGTTGCCATAAAAGCTGTTTTCCCATTCGCTCATCACGCCCGAGGCGAAGGGGATGAACACTACGTAGCTCAGCGCCTCTTTGAGAAGCTGCTGGGTTTCATCGGTCTCAATTTTGGGGTCAATCAAACCTAAGCCAGCCAAAAACGGCTTCTGCGCCGCCGCCAGGCCCATCATCGAGCCGATGGCTTCGTGGTAGGCGCGGTTGGCGCCCTGGCGCAGCAGCGGCGGCACGTCGGGGTTGGTGTAAGTCTGGTAGTAGAAAATGTGGCCCAGCTCGTGGTGCGAGGTTTCATACCACTCGGTGTTGGCCTCCACGCGCATCAGGCTGCGCAGGTCGTTGTTCAGGTTCAGGTCCAGGTACCAAGCCGAGGCGTGGTTGTTTTTCTTGTAGGCCGCGTCCTTCGGTAGCGGGTACAGGTTTGTTCCCGTTTGTCATCCTGCGCTACGCTCAGGATGACAGTGGTTAGGCTACGCGGTTTGGTTCAGGTGGCATTCCTTGTATTTCTTGCCACTGCCGCAGGGGCACGCGTCGTTACGGCCAAACTTGCGGCGGCTGCGCAGCGTTTTGAGCCACTCGCGCGGGTCGGTGGCAAAGCGGAGGAACCGCTTCTTGGGGTTCTGGCGGAAAGCCCGGCCCAGCAGCTCGTACAGCTCGGGGTGATTTTCCTGGAGCTTTTCGGGCTTCTCGAAAAAATATTCCGTGACTACCGCAAAAAATTCCGCTTCGTTTGTAGCCGCGTAGGGATTAATTTCGGACTTGCCGGCTTCGATGGCCTCGATTTCGCGCTTCATCACGGCGGCCCAGGGTTCGAGCAGCTCCGGCGGCAATGTGGCTTTTGGTATGCCGTCAATGACGCCGTCGGCCTCGTCCAGCATGTGGGCAAACTCGTGGATACCCACGTTTTGCCGGTCCATGCCGTCGCGAAAGCCCTGCTCCAACGATGCCTTTGAGAGCCGCATGTAGTGGTGGTTCTGGAAGCCCTGGACCGAGCCCAGCAGCGTACCTTCCAACTGTTTTACCTCCTTATCGGGGTTGCCTTCCAGCTTCCAGGCATCGGGCAGAATCAGCACCTCGCCCAAATTTCGATACTCCCAATCGGGAAAGCCAAATACCGGAATTATCGCCGACGCCGCCACCAGCAGGCGCGTGGTATTGTCCACTTCGGTTTGCACGCCCGTGATGCGCGTGCTGGCCAGAAATACCTGCACCTGCTTTTCAAACCGGGTTTTTTCGTTCTTGGTCAGCGACAGATAAAACGCCACCCGCTCGGCGAGAATCTGCCGCCACGCCGCCGGGAACTCCTCGGCCAGCGCAGCCGTGCGCAGGCGGGTATCAGCGGTAGCATAGCGGTAAAAGACGTAGATAATGGCGGCCAGAACGGCCATGGAAAGCAAATAGGGCATGGCCCGGTAAACGGTCGATGCATTGAATGGGTTGGCAGGCAGCCGCTATTTGGCGTAAATCAGCGCGCCGTGTCTTTGTTACGGCTCAGCCGATAAGCCACGCTGCCGCGTACCACGGCTATACCCGCAAAGTAGTAGGCATCGGTGGTAACTGTCAGGCGTTTGGCCCGCCAGCCCAGCTCCACGATGGGCAGCAGAATCACGCGGGGAACCAGAAAATCTGGTCCGGTGGACCGACCGATGGGTAAACTGAGCGTCTTCCTAACGTTCCAAAAAGTGCTTTGCTCATAATTAAACCCAATGAGCAGCTGCTGCTCTTTGGGTAGCGGAAAGAAATAGCGGATGCCGAGCCGGGCCGCTCCAATCAACGCCCGGTATTCATAACAACTGTAGGTATTGATGGGATTGGATTGACTATCAAACGTGGTTTCGGTCACGTATCTCCCCTTGTTGCCGATTGTTCCGACGCTGAGCTCGCCATAGAAAGCGGTTCGCCGGCCGGGTAGCAGCACCTCGGCGTAGAGGCCGGCATTGGGGCGTATTACGCAATCCAGGCAGTTGTTCGATGGCTCAGCCTGGATGCCGTTGTAGCGCACCCCGGCTAAAACGCCGCCCTGAAACGCTACCTGCCGGCGTGGCACAGCCACCGGAATTCGGTCGAGGCCAACGGAACGAGCCGTGCTGCAGGTCTGGTTGTAGGCCTGCACCACAGCCGCTAGTCCGGCGGCCGTGAAGGGAGCCTGTTGCGCCGCCCGCGCCGCGGATGGACAGTCCCGAAAAAAGAGTTGTAGCTGGCCGCAGTAGTTGTTGCCATCGGTAACCAGCCACCCGCTGTTGCCGCTCTGCCGCAGATAGCTGCGTTCGGCCAGGTCCAGCACGGGCTGGCCAGGACTGCGTATCAGAAAATGGGTAGAGCCGTGCGTGCCGACCCGAAACAGGGTGGCCGACCCATCCACCAGAACTTCCGCCAATATGGAATCGGTTTGAATGTTGACCCGATAGCCCCGGGATAACATTTGAAGCTGGGTTTCGGCGGCGTGGTCGACAGGCAGCGTCTCGTAGCGGAAATAGCGGCCGCCAGTAAAGCTAACGGTTTGCAGCTGGCGCGGCCTGAATAGCTGAGCAGCACTTGTCGCTGCTGCCCGGTAGCGAATCAGCGTGGGAGGCTCATTCCAAAAGCCATTTTCTATTTCGCCCCGCAACGTGTCCCCGTTGCTTTTCACCAGGAAGCCCGGCTCGAAGGCCTGCCCCAGGCCGCAAAATGTGCAAAGAATAAAAACGGGTAGAAGGCAAAGTAAGCGTAGAAGCATAGCAAAAAGCTGATTTACCCGCTAAAGTAGGGGCAAATGCGCCGCCAGCTTTTGCCGCAACAAGGCTACCAGGTTGCTGTCCCCAAACTGGTACTTATCGGGAATGCGCAGCACCACCATGGGTTTGCCTGCCAGCGCATCGGCAAACTTTTCCTGGATTCTGTCGGCGTGCCGGCGCTCCATCACGAAGACGATTTCGGCCCAGCTCAGATGGCCGGCCGTCACGCGCACCCGCGCGCCCGGCTCCGTGCCGGCCGAGCGCGCTTCGTAGTGCGGATGGTCATGGAAAAGCTGCTCGGCCGTGAGGCTGCGCCACTTGTTCTGGCTGCAGATGAAAAGCAGCTGGCGCGGGGCCGGCGGGCTTGTTGGCACTAGCGTACCAGGGCTACTTTCACCTTTTTGCCCTTCACCTTGGCGCCTTTCATCTTCTCTAGTACTTCTTCGGCCAGGGCCTCGGGTACGGCCACGAAGCTGTGGTGGTCGAATACCTCGATGCGGCCCACGGCGTCGCGCTCCAGCTCGCCCACGCTCACAAAGGCCCCCACCAAATCACCGGCGCTGATTTTCTCGCGCTTGCCTGCCGAAATATGCAGCGTGACGGTACTGGGGCGCGGCGCTTTGGGCAGGGCATTGGGCAGGGTAGGGGGGCGCAGACCGGCCCATTTCACGCCGCTGGCTGAGGGCCAGTTTTGCAGCTTTTGCTGCTCATAGGGCGTCACAATGAGGTGCGCGGTGCCCACGGCGCCGGCGCGGGCCGTGCGGCCGGCCCGGTGCTGGAAGGTTTCGGCCTCGTGCGGCGGGTCGAACTGCACCACGGTGTCAAGCTCGTTCACGTCGAGGCCGCGGGCGGCTACGTCCGTGGCTACGAGCACGGTGGCCGAGCCGTTGCGCAGCTTCATCATGGACTTGTCGCGCTCGGGCTGGAGCATTTTGCCGTGCAGTGCCTCGGCGGCCAGGCCCCGGCCTTTCAGGAAGCGGGTCAGCTCTTCCACCCGGTCGCGGGTGTTGACAAATACTAGCGAGCGGCCAGCATCGGGCTGGGTGATGAGGTGGAACAGCGCGGCGGGTTTCTGGTCGGCGGCACTTACTACGTGGCCGCGCAGCACCAGGCTTTCGGGCAGGGTGGTGGCGTTGGAGCCGCCCACATTCATCACGCGGGGCCGCGTAAGGTACTCGCGCACCAGGCTCAGCACTTTGTCAGGCATGGTGGCCGAGAACAAGAGCGTTTGCCGGCGCTGCGGCAGGCGGCTCACAATGGTGGCCATTTCCTCCTGAAAACCCAGGTCCAGCAGCTTGTCGGCCTCGTCCAGCACCAGCACTTTCAGGCGGTTGGGCACGATGGTGCGGCGTTCCAGGTGGTCGAGCATGCGGCCGGGTGTGGCTACTACCACGTGCGGCATCTGCTGTAGGCCTTTCACTTCTTCGCGCATGGCGTGGCCGCCGTAGTAGCCGGCCACGCGCAGGTTAGGCAGGTGCTTGCCGAGGCTTTTGAGGGCATCGCGCACCTGCATCACCAACTCGCGGGCGGGCACCAGCACCAGCGCCTGCATGGTAGCCGACGTCACATCGACCTGCTGCAATATCGCCAGGCCGTAGGCGGCGGTTTTGCCCGAGCCCGTGGGCGCCTGGCCGGCCACGTCCTGGCCTTCGAGGGCGGGGGCCAGCACCAGCTGCTGCACCGGCGTGGGCCGGATGAAATTAAGCTCGGCTATGCCCGCCAACAAGGCCGGGGAGAGGGCGAAATCAGAAAATTGGAGGTCTGCTTTGGCTGCGGCGGCAGCCTGGGGAGCGGCCCCAGCGGCGGATGAATCAGGAGTTTGCACCGCACAAAGGTAACGGTTGCCGCAAGGCCAACGCGGCCCCGGAAATTATCAGTAGCCGGTTTCGCCTTCGGCCACGTTTACCAAGCGGTAGCGCACGGCTGTTTTTTTGGGTCGGATGTCCAGCCCGATGCGGTGTGCATAGGCTTTGGTGAAGGCGGCGCCGAAGTAAAAAATCATGGCCGAGTAGAATACGAACAGCAACACCAGCACCAAGCTCGACGCCGGCCCGTACACTGGCCCCAGGTCGCGGGCTACCAGCAGCGCGCCCAATACCACTTTGCCCAGGCTGATGAGCAGCGCCGTGAGGGCCGCCCCGCGCGTGACCGCCCGCCACGGTACCCTGGCCAGACTCAGCGTGCGGAAGGTGACCCCAAACCACACAGCCAGAATCAGCCAGCCAATAACGGAGTTCAGAACCCGCACGAGGTAGTACCCGAACGTGGTATCAAAGTCCTGAATGGCGCTGGCGAAAAGCCCCAGGGCAGCATCGGCGGCGAAGGCCAGCAGGGAAAGCAGCGCCGTAGCCAGCAAAATCCCCCCCGAACGCAGCCGCTCGCGCAGGGCCTGCGAGAATTTCCCCGTGCCGCGCTGTGGCCGGATTTGCCAAAGCTGGTTCAGGGAGTGCTGAATAACGGTGAACAGGGTGGTGGCCACGAAAAGCAGAAAGGCAAATCCGACCCAGGTAACGAGGCGGCTGCGCTGCGGGTCGGCCACGTTTTGCACAATCTGGGCCACCAGTCCGGCCCCCGACGCCCCCACCACATCGCTGATTTTGGCCAGCAGCATCATCCGCACCAGCGACGCCGGATAGAGCGAGCTTAGCACCTGAATCAGGATAATGAGAATGGGCGGTAGCGCGAAGGAGGTAAAAAAAGCTGTGGCCGCGCCCAACCGAAGCGGGTCGTTGGCGCCGAGCTCGCGGCCGGCACGGTGCAGCAAAATCGGAATTTCGCGCCACCAGGGTCCTGGCAACTCCGCGGGCGGGATTACTTTTGTCATCAGCAAAAAAGCCGGGGCGGCCCCGCCAAGCATCGTGCTTTGGCCGGCCGCGTCCAGCGAAGATAAGGGGCCCCGGCTCCGGCCCCGCCCATGCCCACCTCGCCCGTTCCGCCCGCTACCGAAACCACCCCGGCCCCGGCCGCGCCCCCGGCAGGCTGGCTGCGTCGCCGCCTGCTCAACCCGCTGCTGGGCATTCTGCGCCAAGGCCTGTCGCCGGAGCAGCTAGCCCTGACGGTGGCATTGGGCGTCTCAATTGGTGCCATTCCGTTTATGGGCGCCATTACCACAGTAGCGGCGTTGGTAGCCGTGCGGCTGCGCCTGAACGTGGCGGCGCTGCAATTCATCAGCCACATGATGACGCCCCTACAGCTACTCATCATCATCCCGCTGCTACGGCTGGGCGCACGCCTCATGGGCAATACGACGGAAAACGAACTGACTCTGTCCCATATCCGGCACCTGTTCGCCACCGATTGGCAGGCGGCATTGCAACTCCTGTGGCGGGCCGAAGTAGGCGCCATGGCCATTTGGCTGCTGGGCTCAGTTCCGGTAGTAGCGTTGCTCTATTTTGTATTACGCCCAATATTCAGACGTATAGCGCAACGCCGGGCAGCGGCTGAAGCGGGTGCTTAGCGTTGGCTACACAAACGGGGCACTGAGGTAGGGCAGCTAAAACGCCAGTAAAACCTCGGCTTGCTCGCGCAAAAGCTGACGGGAAAGGTCGTGGTTCAGGCTGTCTTCCTGATTGAGGTCCTGGCCGATAAAAGGCAGGCGCACGCGCTGAGGCAGCACCGTTGAGCCGAGGTACATGAGGATGTCGGTGAGGTGCGTCATGGCCAGCAGCCCGCCCTGGCCGCCGTTGCTGAGGCCCACCAGCGCCGTTTTTTTATTGCGCAGGCCTCCCGGATACGGCAAGCCATCAATAAATGCCTTCAACACACCTGGGAAAGAACCGTTGTATTCCGGCGCGATAATCACCAGCTTATCGCCGGCATTCAGCAAGTCAGCCAGGCGGTTGAACAAGGGGTTGGTACCCGCGTTGGCGTACAGAGCTGAGGTAGTAAAGTCGTCTGGCAGCTCGGCCAGGTCAAGAATTTGACTCTCCGCGTTCAGCTCGGCGAGCAGGTTTTGGTAGTAATTGGCAATGCGGCGGGCGCGGGATTTGGGTCGGTTCGTGCCGACGAGGAGAGTTATCAAAACAGGAAGCTGGGGAATGAATAATCACCCAGACAACCAGAAAGATGGGGTGAGGTTTCGCGGCGCAGCCGAAATCAAGTGAAGTGGCCAGTGGTTTCGGCGTCTCCCAATGCCGCTGTAGGGGTGCTTTAGTGTGGATGCAAACCGTTCAGGCTATCCGACGCATAAATGTCTTTGAGAATCTGACGTCCGACTACGGGCCGGTAATGGTACTCCTCGTAGTAGTTTCCTACCACCTTGGTAAACCGGTTGGTACCACTGTAATCATGCACCCGCCCGGCGCCAAAAAGGCGCGTCAGCGTACGCATATCAGCCGGATTTATGGGGGTTTGGTCATAAAGCGGACTGATGATAAAGTGGTAATCGGTACGTTGTCGCCGCAGAATCTCCCGAATAGCCGTCAGCTGCTCCAATTGCATCGGGCCAATCACGGTGGGCGCCACTGCTGGTTCCGCCGGGCGCGGATGCAGGCGCTTACGGATGTAATAGCCGACTGAATCGGTGCGAATTTCCTCCTCGATATCGGGCAAACTCAGGTCGTTGGTGCGCGGGTCGTAAAATACCCGGCGGCTTTCCAGCATGCCGGCCATATCCGGGGTGTAAGTGCCCAGCAGGCGGCGCTGCAAATATTTTAAGTAGAACTGATTTGATAAATAGGCCCTTAAAAAGCTGAGCTGAAAGCCCACGGGAAGCTCCTGGGTCAGTCGGGGGTCTTTGCGGGTGAGGTGCGTTTTTACATCCCGCGTTCCTCCCAGCAGCGAAGGGTCGCAGACTATCAACGCATTTTTGATGCCCGAACCGTGGGCCTCCACAAATTCCAGCTTTTTCCAAACGCCATATAGGGTTTCGCTGGAAGCATCAAAATGGAAGGCCGGATTACCTCCGATGTACTGGCGCCAATCGCTGGTCAGGAACCCCATCGTTCGGGAGTTGCCGAAGATAAAGGACTGGTAGCGCCGTTGTTGGTGCGTGTTGACATACATCTGGGTGCTGACGTAGTCCCGGTTTGGAATGGTAATTAGCTGACCTGAAAACGTTGGATAGTGGTACAATACCCAAAACGGGTCGAATACAAAATAGGAAACAACCAATGCCAGTGCGGGTAGGCTGAGCAGCAGCAACTTGCCGAGCAGTTGGCCCACGCGGGATGGAGCGCGGCGCATTTAAAATTGAAAATAAATAAATTTCACTTCCTTAAAAGCGCCCAGCAGCGCGATATAGCCGACAATTCCGAAATATAAACTCCACCGAACGGGTGCGGTCTGCCGGGTAAGCCATGCCCCCACGGCTACGCGGCGCTGGGCGTTTTCGACGACCAGCAAAACGGCCAGTGCACCCGCCAATGCCAGCCATTCAAGCCCCGTGTAAAAGCCCGATACCGTTTCGAGGCCGTACCAGGTTGCGCCGTGCCGCTGCGATTCGGCCGCATCGGCCAGATGGCGCACGATGTAGAAGGCGTCGGACAAGGTATTGGCCCGGAAAAATATCCAGGCAAAGGAGACGAGTCCAAAAGTCAGGACGGTGCCGACCAGCGGGTGGTTCAAGACCGACAGACGCAGCCATTTGATGAGCTTTGTTCGGGGCGCTAGCGTCAGGTGAGCCCCGATTAAATAGCTGCCGTGCAAAGCTCCCCAAACTACAAACGTCCAGCTTGGGCCGTGCCATAAGCCGCTTAATATGAAAACGATGAGCAGGTTGAGATAACTGCGCGGAATGGAAACGCGGTTGCCCCCAAGCGGAATATACACGTAATCCTTAAACCAGGTGGAAAGGGAAATATGCCACCGCCGCCAGAATTCCCCAACGCTTTTGGCAAGATAAGGCCGGTCAAAATTCAGCATCAGCTGGTAGCCCATCACCCTTGCCGCGCCCCTGGCCATGTCGGAATACCCGGAAAAATCGCAGTAAATCTGCAGGGAAAAGAAAGCAGTGGCAACCAGCAGCGGCAGCCCCCGGTACTGTTCGGGGGTGCCATACACTTCGTTGACCATGCCGGCCAGCCGGTCGGCGATAACCACTTTTTTAAACAGCCCCCACGCCATCAGGCGTAGCCCATTCGTTACCTGGTCGTAATCGAAAAATTTCTCTTCGTGAAACTGAGGCAATACGTTTTGAGGGCGTTCAATCGGGCCGGCCACCAGTTGCGGGTAGAACATGACGTACAGCGCATAAAGCCCGAAATGGCGCTCGGCAGGATAGGTACCCCGGTATACCTCAATGGTATAGCTCATGGCCTGAAACGTATGGAACGACAAGCCAATGGGTAAAACAATCGGCAGCAGCGGCAGTGAAGTACCGCTTGCATCTAGCGAGAGTAAGGCATTAATGTTCTCAATAAAAAAATTATGATACTTGAAAAAAGCCAGCATGCCTAAATTGGCTGCCAGACTAATAATTAAATAAACTTTGCGCCTTTTTCCGAGGGTCTTTTCTATTAATAGCCCAGTGAAGTAGTCAATAAGAATTAGCGCGAATAAAATTAGAATATAGTGCGGTATGAAAGCCATGTAAAACACACAGCTAGCCAATAGTAAATGAATCCATCGGTACCGGTGTGGCAACCAGAAGAAGATGGCGGTAACCAATGGAAAAAACACCAGAAACGGATATGAATTGAACAGCATGTCCTTTCTGGTTTTATAATTGATTACGCCTAGAGCAGTCTGCAGGACAGTGTGTAGTAGCCCGGCCTGTACAATAATTTGAAAATTGCTCTAGGCAACGGATACGAGCGTATTAATTTGCCGTCGCACCTTACTTCAATCAAAGGGAGCCGATGCAGCTTTTGGCCGATATATACCATAAAAAAAGGCGCAACGGAATTAACCGTCGCGCCTTTTTCAATAATAAACAGGAACTTATGCCAGGCTATTCGAAGTAGCCTTGGCTACCAGAAACTCGCGGTTCAGCATGGCAATGTTTTCCAGCGAAATACCCACCGGGCACTCTGCAGCGCAGGAACCGATGTTGGAGCAGGCCCCAAACCCTTCGATGTCCATTTGGGCCACCATGTTCTCCACGCGGGTTTTGCGCTCAGCCCCGCCCTGGGGCAACAGCGCCAGCTGCGACACTTTGGCCGACACGAAGAGCATAGCCGACGCGTTTTTGCAAGCGGCCACGCAGGCCCCGCACCCGATGCAGGTAGCAGCCTCGAAAGCCCGGTCAGCAATTTCCTTGGGAATGGCGGTGTCGTTGCCGTCGGGCACGCCGCCGGTGTTCACACTCACATAGCCCCCTGCCTGAATGATGCGGTCAAACGCCGAGCGGTCCACACTCAGGTCCTTGTTCACCGGGAAAGCGTTGGCCCGCCATGGCTCGATGGTGATGGTATCGCCATCCGAAAACTTGCGCATGTGCAGCTGACAGGAGGTCGTACCTTTTTCCGGACCATGGCTGCGGCCGTTGATGAACAGGTCGCACGAGCCACAAATTCCCTCGCGACAGTCGTGGTCGAACGCCACCGGGTCCTGGCCGGCGTGCAGCAGGTCCTCGTTCAGCACGTCGAGCATTTCCAGGAAGGACATTTCGGGCGAAATGTCCTTCACTTTGTACTCCACAATCTTGCCTTCAGTGCGAGGGCCTGCTTGGCGCCACACGTTCAGGGTCAGGTTCATCGGTTTGGCGTTGGGATTGGAGCCGGCCATGTTTTTCTTTAATTAAAAATTAAAAACTGAGAATTAAAAATTGAGCCTGTCTGCAAATGGGAAGCCCCATTTTTAATTTTTAATTCTCAATTTTTAACTGATTTCTACTTGTAACTGCGCTGGGTCAGCTTCACGTTTTCGAACGTCAATTCTTCTTTGTTGAGCTTTTCGGGCTGGTTCTCGCCCTGGTATTCCCAGGCCGATACATAGGCGAAGTTCTCGTCGTCGCGCAGGGCCTCGCCCTCGGGGGTTTGGTATTCCTCGCGGAAGTGACCACCGCAGCTTTCGTTGCGGGCCAAGGCGTCGTCAATCATCAACTCACCCAATTCCAGGAAATCGGCTACGCGGCCGGCTTTTTCCAGCGTCTGGTTCAGCTCTTCGCCGGTGCCTACCACTTTTACGTCGTTCCAGAACTCTGTGCGCAGCTTCTGGATTTCGGCTTTAGCGAAGCGCAGACCCTCGGCGTTGCGGGCCATGCCGCAATACTCCCACATGATGTGGCCCAGCGCTTTGTGGAACTGGTCGGGCGTGCGGTTGCCTTTGATAGCGAGCAATTGCTCGGTCCGGGCCTGCACGCCAGCCTTGGCTTCGGCAAAGGCGGGGTGCTGAGTGTCAACTGGCTTAGGAGCCGTTTGGGCCAGATAATCGCCAATGGTGTAAGGGATTACGAAGTAGCCGTCGGCCAGGCCCTGCATCAGCGCCGAAGCACCGAGGCGGTTGGCACCGTGGTCCGAGAAGTTGCATTCGCCCGTGGCGTAGAGGCCCGGAATGGTGGTTTGCAGGTTGTAATCAACCCACAGGCCGCCCATCGTATAGTGAACCGCCGGGTAAATGCGCATCGGCATTTTGTAGGGGTCTTCGCCGGTAATTTTCTCGTACATGGCGAACAGGTTACCGTACTTTTGGCTCACGCCATCGGCCCCGATGCGCTGAATGATTTCGGCAAAATCAAGATACACAGCCAGGCCGGTACTACCTACGCCGCGGCCTTCGTCGCACATTTGCTTGGCGTTCCGCGAAGCCACGTCGCGCGGCACCAAGTTACCAAAGGCCGGGTACTTACGTTCCAGGAAGTAGTCCCGGTCGCCTTCGGCAATATCCGATGCTTTAATCTCGCGCTTGCGCAGGCGTTCAGCAATCTCCACGGTGGCGGGCACCCACACGCGGCCGTCGTTGCGGAGCGACTCCGACATCAGCGTCAGTTTCGACTGGTAGTCGCCGCTGACGGGAATGCAGGTGGGGTGAATCTGGGTGAAGCAGGGGTTGGCAAAGTAAGCGCCTTTTTTGTGGGCGCGCCACGCAGCCGTTACGTTGCACAGTTTGGCGTTGGTGCTCAAGTAGAACACGTTGCCGTAGCCACCGGTGGCCAATACTACAGCGTGCGCGGCGTGGTTCTCAATCTCGCCGGTGATGACGTTGCGGGTCACGATGCCACGGGCCACGCCGTCCACCATCACCAAATCAAGCATTTCCGAGCGGGTGTAGAGCTTCACTTTGCCATATGCAATCTGTCGGCTCAGCGCCGAATAGGCACCCAGCAACAACTGCTGTCCGGTTTGGCCGCGGGCGTAGAACGTGCGGCTTACCTGGGCCCCGCCAAAGGAGCGGTTGGCCAAAAGGCCGCCATATTCACGAGCGAAAGGCACGCCCTGTGCTACGCATTGGTCAATGATATTGACCGATACCTGGGCCAGGCGGTACACATTGGCTTCGCGGGCGCGATAGTCGCCGCCCTTCACCGTGTCGTAGAACAAGCGGAATACGGAGTCGCCGTCGTTCTGGTAGTTTTTGGCGGCATTGATGCCACCCTGCGCGGCAATGGAGTGCGCGCGACGGGGCGAATCGTGATAGGTAAAGGCTTTTACGTTGTAGCCCAATTCGGCCAGCGAAGCGGCAGCGGATGAGCCGGCTAAGCCGGTGCCCACCACAATCACGTCGTATTTCCGCTTGTTGGCGGGGTTCACAAGCTTAACGTTGAACTTGTGCTTTTCCCATTTTTCGGCAAGGGG
>JAYSZD010000187.1:0-5029 GCA_043738185.1 Hymenobacter sp.
CCGCCGCCGGCCGCGCCCTTCTACGACCCGCTGCGGCCCCTGCCCGCCCCCGAAACGCTGGCCCTACCGGATACCACCCCGCCCCTGCCCGCCGCCCCCGAGCCGGAAACCCTGCGCCGCCGCCTGCGCGACCAGCGCCTGCTGCTGCTCACGCTGGGCCAGCGCCTGGCCGACGCGCAGGCGCGCGCCGCCGCCCTGCACCACCGCCGCCTCGGCCTGGCCCGCCTGCACGCGCTGCCCCTGCCGGACACGGCCCTGCTGGGCACGGCCCTGCCCGCTGCAGCCACCGAAGCGGCCCACCTCGCCCGCTGGCTGCTGGCCCTGGCCGACGACCTCGCCCGCGACGACCCCGCCCCCGCCGCCAGAGCCGCCGCCCTGCTCCTGCTGGCCGCCCGCGTAGCCGGCCTGCGCGCCGAAGTGGCCGTTCTGGCCGCGGCATAGGCCGGGGAGTGGGCCATTGACCCCACCCCTGGTACGGCCCGGCTTTTTCCGCTACCTTGCACATGGCAATATTGCCATCTACCCCATTTTCTATTTTCTGTATGCCGTTTCCCGTTCAATTACTCACCACCCAGGCCGAGTGCGACACCGTGCTCGATGCCCTGAACCTGGAGCTGCGCGTGTTTACCGTGCGCGACCAAGTGCTGGACCTGGCGGCCGACCAGTCGGCGGACCGGGCCACCGACCGCGCCAAGGAACTGGCGGATGCCACGACCAGCGTGACCCGCCTCACGCCGATAGTGGCCGGCCTGCAGTCCGGCACGGCCGAGCACACCAGCCTGAGCAAGATGTTGACGCGGGCCCAGCGCCGGGTAGAAGACCTGGGCACCGGCGCCAGCCCCCAAACCCCCACGGCCGCCTTCCTCAAAGCCGTGGACGTGCGCCAGGTGGCCGTGCAGGTGCCCGAGCTGGAGCTGGCCATCGCGGAGGTTACCGCCCACCGCGCCACCCGCTAAGCCGGCGCCGCCCCGCCCGACCGGGGCCGCCCCGCGTATCGGGGGCGCCCCCGGTCTGCAACAACCCAAACGGCCCGCTTCCTGGCAAGGAGGCGGGCCGTTTCGTTGGGGCGGGGGCGGGCAGCGGGCTCAGGCCCCGCCGACCAGGACCGGGGCGGGCGCGGGCAGGGCCACGCCGTAGAGGGCGGCCACGGCGGCATCCACGGCGGCTTCGGCGGCGGCGGTGTCGGCGGTAGGGTCGGCGGCTTTGGCGGCCAGAATGCCCGTGACCAGCGCGGCAATGGCGGCCTGCTCATCGGCCGTGGCGACGGGGATGGGGAGCTGGTCGAGGTACTGCTTGAAGAAGCGCAAGTATCCGCCGCGTATCGTGTTGGTCAGGCTTCTAAAGAAGATGTCAATAGATGCGCTGTTCAAAACCCCTAATAGAAACTTGTCATCGGTGGGCAAAAAGTAGCCGGTATTGGCGAGGTAGTTCCCATTGGTATCGAGGGTGAAGGAAAGCACCGGGGCAATGTCGGGAAATATGATTTTGGGTTTCTCAAACTCGCCGTAGTAATCACACGGACGAAGCTCCCACCAATAATTACCCTTGTCGGTTCGCGCAGCGGCGGCCTTTTCAAATGGCAACAAATAGGCAGCCACGGCTGGATAATTTGCTACCAAAGCATCCCAACCGCTGAGAAACTTGGGCATGGCAGGTGCCACGGCAAAAATGCCCCGCTTGTTGCGCGTCCATCCAAGTTGTTCGCGTGTCCAGCCATTGGGAATAAGGATAAGTGAGTTATCCGTCTTGGCGTCTTGATATTTTTTGACATCACGACCAGCCAAAAAAGGCTTTATGATTTCGGCAGAGCGTGAATCTGCGACAATCAGTGCCTCCCGTAGCTCGGGCTTAATGACAAATACAGGGTTTAAACCGGTCTTGATGCCGTTGTAAACCTTACCTCCCACATATTCACCCAGCGGCTTGCCCGCCGCTTTCATATTGTCCAGCACTTCCTGCCCCGCGTCGTCGGCCAGGTTCCAGCCTTCGGCTTTCAGCCCGGCCTGGGAAACCGGCCGGACGTTGTTCTCGACCAACAAATCCAGCGAAGGCGGCGGCAGCCGGGGCAGCGCGGCGGCGCGGAAGCGGCTTTCGGGCGTGGGGGCGGCCCGGCGCACCGACACGATGGCCGGGTAGGTGGTGGCTTCGGCAAACACGGGCAGGTCGCCGAAGTCGAGAAACTCCAGCAGCGTGTGGTGCTGGGGCAGCCACTGCCGCAAGGGGGCCCCGTAGCCGGCCCGCAGCCACTTGTTGGGCACAATGTAGGACAGCTCGCCGCCGGGGGCCAGCAGGTCGAGGCCCAGCTCGATGAAGTACACGTAGAGGTCGGCCTTGCCGTCGAAGGTGGCAAAGCGCTGCTTGAACTGCGGCTTGCTGTCGGTGAAGGCTTCCTGCCGGATGTAGGGCGGGTTCCCCATCACCACGTCGAAGCCGCGGAAGCTGCCGGCCTCGTCGAGCACCTCCGGAAACTCGAAGCGCCACTCGAAGGCATCGCGGAAGAGGGCGCCCTGCTCGTGGGCCTGGATTTCGGCGTCGAGCTGGTTGGCCAGCAGCTCCAGGCGGCGCATCTCGAAGTGGCGGTGGTCGGCCTGCGGCTTGGTTTCGGGCAGCAGGCTCACCTGAGTATCGAGCACGATGCGCTGGTTGCGGAAGAGGCGCAGCTTCTCGCGCTTGGGGTCGCGCTTCTCCATCACGCCCTGAAACTGCGCCTTGATTTGGGCGAAGAAGCCCAGCAGGCGGTTCTTCTCGTCGCGCCCCCGGCTGCCGAAGTATTCGTGGCCGGCGGCGCGGTACTCCTTCAGCGAGAACTTGCCCTGCCGGAACACCTCCGACAGGTCGGCATCGAGCCCGAAGCGGGCCAGCAGGGAGTTGCCGGCTTTCACGTTCAGGTCGAGGTTGGGCAGCGTTTCGAGCTCCCGGAAGTCGGTATCGGGCTTGTAGTAGGCGTGCTTGAGCAGCTCAATCCAGAGCCGCAGCCGGCAAATGCGCACCGAGTTGGGGTTGAGGTCGACGCCGAACAGGGCGTGCTCCATCAGGCCGCGCTTTTCGCGAAACAGGGCCCGTTGCAGGCGGGTGCGCTCGGGGCCCACGGTGCGCCGGCCGGTTTCGGCATCGAAGCTGCCCACGCGGTAGGGCGCGGGCAGGCCGTCGGCGTCGGTCACGAGCAGCTCGTCGTGCTCCACTTCCAAGGTGTAGGGCAGGCGGGCCCCGTCGTCGTCGAGCAGCAGGCCGAGCCGGCACTTCAGGGCCAGCAGCTCGTTGAGGGCACTCACCAGGAAGTGGCCCGAGCCCACGGCCGGGTCGAGCACGGTGAGGGTGTTGAAGTGGGCGGCGTAGCGCAGGCGCTCGGGCCGCTTGGCGCGGGCCAGGGCATCCTGCAAGTCGTCGAGGGAGTCGCAGCCAGCCAGCTCGGGGGCCTGGGCAAAGTGGCGCAGCACGGCGCGGCCCAGCGTTTGGCGGGCCATGTACATGGTCACGAAGCCGGGGGTGTAGAAGGAGCCGTCCTGGTAGCCGTTTATCTTCTCGAACACCAGCCCGAGCACGGCGGCCGAGAGCAGCGGGCGGGCGGCCTCGGCGGGCCGGGCGGCTTCGGGCGGGCCGGCCGGGGCGTGGCTGGTGGTGGGGTCGGTGGCGAAGTCGTAGGCATCGAGAAAGTGCAGCAGGTAGGGCAGCGCGGCCCACTGCGGGGCGGCGCTGGTGCTGGCCTTGGCGGGCGGCGGCGTGGGCGCGCCGGCCTTGCGCAGCACCGAGCCCGGGTAGGGCACCAGCCCCAGCCCGTCGCGCAGCCCGCTGATGTCGAAAGTGTGGCCTTCGAGGGCGCTGGGCTCGAAGAGCGAGGAGTTGAGGTAGGGCACCTCCGCGAAGGCGGCCCGCACGTCGGGGCTGCGGTCGGCGGGGGCGCGGTTGAGCACCTCAAAAAAGAGGGTGAGCACCTCGTCGTAGTCCGTGAGCTGGGCCGGGTGCAGAAAGCGGAAGCGGGCGGCGTGCTCGGGGGCGTGGTAGCGCACGAGCTGGCCCTCCAGCAGCTTGAGAAACAGCAGGCGGTTCACCCACATCAGGCACAGGGCCAGGGCCACGCCTTCGAGCTGGGCGTCGGGGGTGTCGCCGTAGGGGGCGCGCTCGGCGGGGGTCAGGTTGTTGAGGCCGTGACCGGTGCGCAGCTTGCGCAGGGTGTTTTCGAGGAGCGAGCCGGGCTGCTGCTCGGCCTCGGGGCAGCGGCCAATGCGGCGCAGGCCGCCCTTCTTCTCCTCCTTCAGCCCCATCAAATACAGCAGCTCGTTGTAGAACTCCTGGTTGAGGGTGTTGGGGTCGCGCCGGCCGGTGAGGGGCTCCTTCAGCAGGTAGGCGGGGTGGAAGAGGCGGTAGAGGGCCAGCAGCGCGGCGGGCGTGGCGGGCAGGCCGGGGCGCAGGTCCACGTAGGCCACGGGCAGCTCGCCGCTCAGGGCGGCCAACTGCTTGCCGGCAATCTTCTCGTAGAAGAACTTGGTGTCGGTATCGGCCTTGGCCCCGGCCTTCCAGTCCCGAAAGGCTTTCACAAAGGCCTTGTCTTTCCAGAACAGGGTGTTGAATTGCAGCGCATCGAAGATGTACCACTCGTAGCCGGTCGTGATGATGAGGCGGCGGAAGTCGTCGGCCTTCTCGTCGGTGCGGTCCTCCAGGTAATAGAGCAGCAGCTGCTGCATGGCCTTGCGGTTGAGGTCGTCGGGGGCCAGCATCTCCTTGGGGTTTTTGGGCCCCTTCACTTCCAGCACCACCGCCACCGGCGTTTCGGCCGTCTCGCCGAGGTGCAGCACGAGGTCGCGCTTGTTGTGCACGTTGCCGTAGCGGGAGCCGCCCTCGGCCGGCCGGGTCACGGCCCGCAAAAAGTCGAGAATGTGGGTTTCGCCGTGCCGCTCAATCTTGGTCGGGTCGAGGTGGCGCAGCATCTCAGCCAGGTGGGCTTTAAAGTCGGCGAGTTGGGCGGCGGTCGGGCGCAGGCGGCGCAAGCCGGCCGTGGCCACATCGGGGGTAAGGAGGCGGGGTAGAAGCA
>JAYSZD010000188.1:0-2055 GCA_043738185.1 Hymenobacter sp.
CAACAAAAAAGGGCCGTGATAACCGTCACGGCCCTTTTTCGTTGCGGCTGGAGCGCCGGGTACTATTTATCTCCGAGCAGCAGCTGGGGCATGGGGCCGCGCCCGCCGCCCATGATGATGACCTTGGCGTTAGGCGAAGTGGCAATGGCCTGGTTGGCCTTGATTGTTTCATACTGCAACAGCTTGTCGCTGAGTTCGGTGTTCACGATGCGTTGATAGTCGGCGATGCCCTGGGCTTCCACCCGCTTTCGCTCGGCCTCCTGCTTTTCCTTCTGCAGCACAAACTGCATTTTCTGGGCTTCCTGCTCGGCCGAAATCTTGCTTTCGATGCTGGTTTTCACCGATTGGGGCAGTTGAATGTTGCGAATCAGCAGCTGGTCGAGTTGCAGGCCGTTGCTGGTGAAATCCTTCTCGATAGTGGTGAGAATACGGGTTTGAAACTCTTCGCGGCGGGTCGAATACAGCGCCACGGCGTCGTAGAACACGGCCCCGTCGCGGATGCGGGTGCGGGAGATGGCCCGCACGATTTTGTCTTGGTAGTCTTCCCCAATGGTGGAAAGGATGCGTGGGGCCTGAGCCGGCATCACGTGGTAGAGCACCGTGAGGTCGATGACGACTTCCAGTCCGTCGGCCGAGAGCACCCGAATGGCATCATCGCCGGCCTGGGCGCCTTCCGAGTGCTGGGCCGACATGGTGTAGTTCTGGGTGCGGGTATCGAAGCGGGTGATGTCAACCAGCGGGTTTACCACGCTCAGGCCGGGTTGCAGCACGCGGGGCGCTACTTCTCCAAAAAGGGATTGCACGCCGACCTGGCCCACGCCAATTTGTACCACCGTGCTCAGGGCCACACCGAGCAGCAGCAACGCGCCGCCCAAAAAGACGAGGCCGCCCCGCAGCTGCTCCATGCGCTCGGAGAAGCGTGACGCATTTAGTCCCAAAACCAGTAAAACGAAACCAAGGACGGTGAGGACCATGAAAGTAGGAGGTTAAGAAATTGTAGGGTGCTCAAGTAACAAGTAAGCTTGTGGTGGTGCCTTGCTACCGCACTAATCTTCGTCGGAGCCGAAATCCAGGGTGCGGGCCAGGTCCACGGCTTCCTGGGCTACTTCCTCCAGAAGTTCCGGGGCGTCGGCGTCGAGGGTGCGGCCAAAGAGGTTAAGCAGCTCCTCGCCCTGCTCGTTCACGTACAGATTCTCGTAGAGCCGGTCAAAAAGCCGGGCTTCGCGGCCTACGATGCGGTCGATGTCTTCGGGGGAGCGGGCTTCGCTCAGGGCGCGGTGCAGCACGTCGAGCACTTGGCGGCTCTCATCGTGCTCACCAAGCTCCGACACCAGTTTGAGCAAACCCATGGCTACGCCCAGGCGCACCTGTTCGAAGCGGAAGGGCCGCTCCGGCGTCGGGGCCTTTTGCAGGAGGTCATAGGCCCGCAGGGTGGTGGGGGTGAGGTAATACTTCACATCGTTGGGCGCGGTGAAGGCAAGGTGCAGGAGCTGTTCGTAGGGCGTCATGGCAAAGGCGCAGGCCCGGTACCGTAACACGGCCGGGGGTGGTGCGTAAACAGAAAGCCGAAAGGTACGCGGCGAACGGAAGCCCGCCTTCGTGTTTTCGTGATGCTGGGCTTTAAACACTTCATTTTTAATTGATTTATCTGATGACGCACAAAAATAAATGGTTGCTTTTTTCGCCTCTGGGCCTGGCTGTCATCGGAGCAGGCGCCTGCCTGGTCCATTGGGCGGGCAGCCTCAAAGACCAGCAAGTGCCCACCAGGCAGTGGGTGGCCGCCGGCACTGGCGCGCTAGTCGTCCTCAACGCCGGAATGAGCTTGTTTGGGCGCGGCATCTTGGAACGGGTACGTCACGAAGCGCACGAAAAAGCACGCTTGTAGCGGGCTTGGGGCTTAACTAAGCCCGATGGCTGAATTTGCAGCCCCTGCTTAAGAATAGGATTTCTGAGTACAAAAAAGGCGGGCTCACTAAATCTCAAGGCTTCATTGTATTGGCAGCTCAGATTTTAGTCACAAAAAAGCCCCAATACATCGTTTGGGGCTTTTTTGTG
>JAYSZD010000189.1:0-2053 GCA_043738185.1 Hymenobacter sp.
GCCAGGACGTGCAGCGCGGCACGTTTTCGCACCGCCACGCCGTGCTGCACGACGCCGAAACTTCGGCCCCCTACAACTCGCTGAACCACATCGAAGGCGAGCACGAGAAGCTGAGCATTTTCAACTCGCTGCTGAGCGAGTACGCGGTGCTGGGCTTTGAATTCGGCTACGGCATGGCCAACCCCACGGCCCTGGTGGTGTGGGAGGCGCAGTTCGGCGACTTCGCCAACGGCGCCCAGACCATGATTGACCAGTTCATTGTGAGCAGCGAGAGCAAGTGGCAGCGCATGAACGGCCTGGTGATGCTGCTGCCTCACGGCTACGAGGGACAGGGCCCCGAGCACTCCAACGCCCGCCCCGAGCGGTTCCTGCAGCTGGCCGCCGAGCACAACATTGTGGTGGCCAACATGACCACGCCGGCCAACTTCTTCCACGCCCTGCGCCGCCAGCTCACCTGGAGCTTCCGCAAGCCGCTGGTAGTGATGTCGCCGAAGTCGATGCTGCGTAACCCGCTCTGCGTGTCGCCAATTGAAGACTTCACCAGCGGCAGCTTCCGCGAGGTGATGGGCGACACCTTCGCCGATGCCAAAAAGGTAAAGCGCGTGCTGCTGTGCTCGGGCAAAGTCTATTTCGACCTGCTGGAAGAGCAGCGCGAATCCAAGCGCACGGATGTGGCCATTGTGCGCCTGGAGCAGCTGCACCCCTTCCCCAAAAAGCAGCTGGCCGCGGAGCTGGCCAAGTACCCCAAAGCTAAGCTGTACTGGGTGCAGGAAGAGCCCGAAAATATGGGCTACTGGAACTACATGCTCCGCTACATGCGCCGCGAGCTGGAAGACGTGGTGGCCCGCAAAGCCTCGGCTTCGCCAGCCACGGGCTACAACAAAATCCACGTAAAGGAGCAAAAGGAGCTGGTGGCCCGGGCCTTCGACAAGCCCAAGGAAGCTGTGGCCGACGATACTATCAAAGCCACGGCCGAAATCGCCAAAAAGCAGGACTAAGTGCGAAGTGCCGGGTCGCTGGCACAGCAGCTCAACTTACATTCCTCGTAATTGGAGGAGCAAGGTTGCCTAGGTCTAAATCAAATTCTGAAAATTTATTTCCCCGCCACCCCAGTTTATGGCCCTCGAAATCAAAATCCCCGCCGTTGGCGAATCCATTACCGAAGTCACGATTGCCAAGTGGCTCAAGCAGGACGGCGACGCCGTGAAGCGCGACGAAGTCATTGCCGAATTGGAATCGGACAAGGCCACGTTTGAGCTGCCCGCCGAAGCCGACGGTATCCTGAAAATCCGCGTAGCTGAGGGCGAAACCATCGGCATCGGCACCATCATCGCCGACCTGGACAGTGCGGGTGGTAACGGTGCTGCTCCCGCCGCGCCTGCCCCAGCGGCTGCTCCTGCCGCTGCTACGGCCGACCCTGTTTCTAAAGGTGAGGAAAACCCCCAGGCCAGCACCCAGGCGGGGTACGGCGGCGCCCCGGCCGGCAATGACAGCAAAGGCAAGGCTGCGCCTGGCGCGCCGGCTGCTACGGCTGTACCCGCCGGTGGCGGTGGCGGCTCTATCGAGATGAAAATCCCCACCGTGGGCGAGTCCATCACCGAAGTGACCGTGGCCAAGTGGCTAAAGGAAGACGGTGCCCAGGTGAGCCGCGATGAAGTGATTGCCGAGTTGGAGTCGGACAAAGCCACGTTTGAGCTGCCCGCCGAAGCCAGCGGCACGCTGCGCCACGCCGTGAAAGAAGGCGAAACCATTGCCATCGGCACCGTGATTGCGCGCATTGAGGGCGGCAGTGGCGCGGGCACCGCCCCGGCAGCAGCGGCTCCGGCGGCAGCGCAGGCAGCTCCTACGGCGGCTTTGGCTTCGGCCCCGGCGGTCGGTGGCGCGGCCACTTATGCTACCGGCGTGCCCTCGCCGGCCGCTGGCAAGATTCTTGGTGAGAAAGGCATTGCGGCTGTCGACGTAGCCGGCACCGGCCGCGACGGCCGCATTACCAAAGAAGACGCCCAGAACGCGCAAGCTAAACCGACGGCACCTGCCGCTCCAGTAGCGGCTC
>JAYSZD010000190.1:0-2051 GCA_043738185.1 Hymenobacter sp.
CCCGTCCACGACGCGGTACACCTGCGCGGAAGGTACCCGGGGCTTGTGTACGGCGTCGCGAAAAGGAATGGCAAAAAAGAGGCCAGTGGCGTGGTTTCCAACGGGGACGCCACCCGTAGCCGGGCCGCCCCCCCGCCCGCTGGGCAGGGTCCCGCCTTCCGTCACCACTTCAACCGTGGCCGCCGCCGCGCCCTTGAACACCTTGTATACCTCCACCGTGGACACGGTATAAAACATCCCGGAAGTGCCCTCAAACGCCCGATATGCGAGGACCCGACCCTCGAATATGGCGGCCGCGCGCGCCGTTAAGTCGGCCAAGGGCGGGCCCGTATTCTCAGAGTTGACCGGGTGCAGAACTCCCTGCGACCAGCCACGAACGGGGCCGACGAGCAACAGCCATCCGAACACCACACGCAGCGGCAAAAAGGGCATATAAGAGGGAAAATAGACCAGAATTTTAACAACGTCCTCCCAGTCACGTGAAAGTATAAGTTTAGCGAAAGGGTCCGAACAACAAAACGAGGACTTGCGCAAAGGCAACTTTTTTTAGCCCTGGGCGTCAGATTGTAGTCAGTAACTGCTTGTAAAACAATGTTATTTGCCTGGATTTGGAGCCGAGGAGGGCACTATCAGCACAAGCTCCGTGCGCACGGCTACGGCATCGCCTTGGTACGTGCGGGCAGGCGTCCAACGGGGCATGGCCTGCACCAGCCGCAACGCTTCCTGGTCGAAGCGGGGGCTCACCGATTGGATAACCCGGGCCTCGCGCACCCGGCCATTGGCTCCGACCACAAAGTCAACGCGCACCTGCGGGCTTCCGCGCTGCCGTTTTGGGGCGGGCACCCGCCGGTTTTTGTACACGTAGCCGTCGATTCCCGGCGCCGGAAAGCGCGCTGGGTGCGCCACCTCCCAATTGGCATAGAGATGCCCGGGCCCCCAGAAAGCCAGCCCCGCGGTGAAAGCAACTGCGCCGGGCCGGCCTTCCAGCCGGCCCGGCTCCAGGCGAGGCAGGCGGGCCACGGCGGCTAGGGCCTCGGCGTCGCAGGCCGGGCTCAGGCCCCGTTCAATGCGCGCCCCGGACACCGCCCCGCTGCGGTCCACCGTGAACGTCACCTCTACCCGGCCTTCGACCCGGCCGGTGCGCACTTCGGCCGGTACTACCAGCAGGCACTGTAGCATTTCATGAACGGTGCCGCCCATGGTACCCGGTACGGAAGGCATCTGGCGTACGTAGGGGTACACCCGCAGCGAGTCGTACGGCTCCTCGGGCCCGCCATCGGCCACGATGGTTACGGTGCTGACGTATTTTCTGCTTAAACAGGGCGACCGTTCGGGCCCATACGTGGGGGCCTGCGGACGCAACGCCTGGCCCCATGCGGGGCTGGCCAGCAGTACCAAGAGGCTCACTCGCCAGCTAAACATGCGCAAGTGTACGCAGAAATTCATTTCGCAAAGTACACCTCCGGAATGCGTTGACGGCAGACGCTTGGGCTGCCGGCCGGCGTGGTACTTTGGCGGGACAGGTTCCCGCATTTAGCCAGCCGCGCTATGGTCGGAGCCGGCGTCCTGGGTAATGCACACGAAATGCCGCGTGTCCTGCACCGATGTGGCCGTAAGGTGGATGCTGGGCGGAAAATCGAAGCGCGCCCGTAGCGCCGCCACGTCGAGTGGCTGCGCGAAGCCGTACATGCCGTACCCGTCGCGGGTGTAATAGAATTGGTCCCCATTCGCCGGCTCGTTTCCTTGGGCCTTCAAAAAGTCGATGACGGGCCGCAAGTGGTCGGTGCTGGTCGGGTCGGAGGCATCAGCCAAGATGCGCTGTTTTTCGAGGTTCATAGGATGTTGCTAAACAAACCGGGCAAAACCTCCAACTCGGGGGTTTTGAAAGACATTTAGCTTCTCAGCCTTTTCTCAGCCCTTAACGTGCTGTATTTTCCGTTTTCTGAGCGGACCCCTAGGGCGTGAGGACAATAAAGAATCAAATGTATGGTTGTTTGATACCAGTACTTATTTATGCGTCGTCACGAAATTTCAGATGCCACCTGGGCGCT
>JAYSZD010000191.1:0-13922 GCA_043738185.1 Hymenobacter sp.
CTGGGCTCGGGCATTGGTAATGGGGGGATTGAGCTGTCTGAATGATGATATATAATAGACACTAAACGACGTTGTTGTTCGATTTCAGCAACTACTCTAAAACATTCTGATAGCTAGCATGATACGCCTTAAAAAGACTGAAGCATTTATTAAAAGAGTCTGGTTATTAAGCGAGGCACTTCCATGGCTGGGCAGAGACGAGTGGGACAATCTTAGTAATGACTTATGCCGCGCTCCTAAAACAAAATTGTCGTTAGAGCAAAGAGAACTCAAGCTTCTGTATAAAGGATTTCAAGATGAGTTTGAGGAGAATATGTCTTCCCTCATCAGAAGCGAATACAGCGCATATTTCAACGAATTGTCGCGCATCTTCCGAATTGGTCCTGATGGTTTACGGGTATTGAACGAAACTTGTCAGCAACTCATGCTGGAGCAAGGAATGAAATTCCGTGACGTAGCCTGGGCGAAGATGCAAGAGAGGTTAAGTGTAAGGCCAAGTACTTATGAAGTAGCTATGGAAGCCTATCGATTCTACCTAATAGCTACTGATGGCGCCAGCTATTACCAGGCTGCTCTTGCTGAAATCGAACAACAACGTCGTTTAGTGTCTATTATATATCATCATTCAGACAGCTCAATCCCCCCATTACCAATGCCCGAGCCCAGCACTGTAAGTGAATCCATAGCTGATAAAACCAATCCTATTGTGCGCATACGGCAAATCGCATTGAGATATGTTTACGAAGATTGGTTGCTAAATCCGAGTATGGCCATCGAAGTAGCTGCAAGTGCTGGCTTTATTAGTAAAACGAGTGGGCAGCAGCTGATGAAGCATTACAACAACCTGGCCCATCAAACTACAAATCGCATAGGAGTTAAGGGAAAAGCATTGACCGATATGATTAAAGACGTATCTGCGGTCCTGCCAATGCTCAGCGAGCAAGCAAAAGCGAGAGCGGAAAGAGAATTACAGACGCTAATAACTAAAAAATGAAACCGGTTTAAACCCGTTTGGGCTTATCAACGGTTTGAATATTTGCCTCGTCAACCATCAACGACGAAGCACATGAACAACCCTTTTGAAACCATCAATGCCCGCCTGAGTAACCTGGAGGCATTGACGCTGGAAGCATTAAACTGCCTCCGCACCACGACTAGTACTACATCCCCCGAAGTGGGAGGTATTGAGTTGGCCCAGGAAATCACGCGACTGAGCAAGCCACGCTTATACGCTTTAGTATCAGCCCGTGGTATTCCTCACTCCAAACGGGGCAATAAGCTCTACTTTAATCGGACGGAGCTGTTGGCCTGGGTGGAGCAAGGCCGCCGTAGTGAGGGTAATGCCCCTACTGTATTCACGCAAAAAGGGCGGCCACGTGAGTGCCGCTCCGCCCGGTAATGGCACCGACCGCTGTTCCCGGTGCCACGAAGCGCAGTCGAAGCTCTGTGAAAACTCCGGCCGCCGAAGCTATATCATCCCCGACCATTGCTGATTTACAGCGACAAGTCGCTCACGAAGCTGTCTCGCACCAATCCTTAGTGGCCAAATCCGTTGACCACAAGCAGGTTCTGCAATCGCTGCTTCAGCAAATTGTTCCGCTGGACTTTCGCAAGATTGTTGGATTGGAAAACGATAACGAAAAGCTCAAACGAAGCCACCACGTTGTGACCGTGGCGGAAGAAGTACTGATACTAGCCAAACGCAATGGCTGGGGGCTGTGCCGGGGTACCAACTTTCTATATGCCTATAACGGCGCGTTCTGGCAAGCCCAAAAGGAGGACGACCTTCGGCAGTTTTTGCAGGAAGCCGCAGAAAAAATGGGCCTCGATAAATACGAGGCCCGCTACTTTCAATTTGTGGAACTACTGTTTAAGCAATTCATGAGCACGGCGTACCTGCCGACTCCGGAGCGGGCGCGGGATGCTGTGAAAATCAACCTGGCCAACGGCACATTCCATATTAGCCTCGACCAACAGGAGCTACGGGAATTCACTCCTGCTGACTTCCTGACCTATCAGTTGCCATTTGAGTATAATCCGGCTGCCACTGCTCCCCTGTTTGAGCAGTTTTTAACCAGAGTACAGCCGGATAAGGACTGTCAGCAACTTTTGGCGGAGTTCATCGGCTACGTTTTTGTGTCGCCGGCCAAAATGAAGCTGGAAAAGACACTGCTGCTCTATGGCTCGGGCGCTAATGGCAAATCGGTGTTTTTCGAGATTATTACGGCTATGCTCGGCAAGGAGAACGTCAGCCATCACTCCCTGCAAAATCTCACCATCGAACCCGCCTATTGTCGGGCAAACCTCGCCAATGTGTTGGTGAACTACGCAAGCGAGTTAGGCGGAAAACTTGATGCCAACGTCTTTAAACAGCTGGTATCGGGCGAACCCGTGGAAGCGCGTTTGCCTTATGGCCATCCATTCACGATGAGCGACTACGGCAAATTACTCTTCAACTGCAACGAGCTACCTACCGAGGTAGAGCATACCAGTGCCTTTTTCCGCCGCTTCATCATTGTCCCCTTCACGCAAACCATCTCCCCAAACGAACAAGACCCTCGACTGGCAGCTAAAATCATCACCAGTGAGTTGTCAGGAGTATTCAACTGGGTATTAGCCGGGCTGCAACGCTTACTTCAGCAAGACGGGTTTACAGATTGCGAAGTCTCCCAGCAGCAGGTAGAGGATTATAAAAGCCAATCGGATACGGTGCGCTCTTTCCTGACTGACCGAAGCTACAAACCTACTGCTGACCTGACGACTTCTCGCAAGGCGCTGTATGCGGATTACCGGACATACTGCCTCGAAGAAGGCAACCATGCCGTCAACAGTCGAAACTTTGCCAAACGGCTGGAAAACTGCGGGATTGGCGGCACCAGACGCGGTGAGGGCCACGTTCATTTTGTGACGCTAGCCTCCCCACGATTTTAGAAGTTTTGTTTCTACCTGCATTAGCTGCACTTCCTGCATGGTAGCATCCCAACCGGCAGCAAACCGGCAGACTGCTGTCCGAAAAAAAACCCTGTTGCGGAAACCGTCCTTTCTGGCTTCTCAAGGCTTGATTTCATGCTCAGTTTCTGTCCTAACTAAAACCAGTGTTTTTGTGGGACAGCCAAATCGGACCTATTGACCGATAAATGCAGCTGGTGTAGGAAGTGCAGGTCCACAAAAACCTTTCTTTTTATGGGAACCCCCTACCGTTATCGACTGCAACCCTATGCGGGCAGTCGCAAAAACCGCTATGCGTGCCCTGGCTGTGAGAAGCAACGCACGTTTACCCGTTGGCTCGACACGCAAACCGGCGAGCTACTGCCGGAACCGTTTGGCCGCTGCGACCGGGTAAGTAACTGCGGCTACTCGCTTAGTCCTTATGATAAGGGCCCTACGGGCATCAGCTATGCAGATGCTCAACGCGAAGCCAGTCCTTTTACTTGGCTTCGCAATCAGAAGAAATCCGTACCTCGCCCTGCTTCTCCGCTCTGCGTTATTCCTGAAGATGTACTTCAGCAATCGTTGGGACATTATGAACGAAATAACTTCGCTCAACTACTGCAAACCCATTTTGGGCGGGGTGTGGCGCTGGATTTATTGCGCCGTTTCGAGATTGGAACCTCAGCGTACTGGCCCGGTGCTACAGTCTTCTGGCAACGTGACGAACTTGGCCGGGTGCGAGGTGGACAAGTGGTATTATTCGACAGCAGCGGGCATACCGCCAAACTTCCCGGCGCCGATGGAAAGCCAGAAAGATGTACTAAGTGGGTGCATACAGCCTATGCGCAAGCCTGCCGCCGGCAACAGCAACCTCAACCGGCTTGGCTATCTGCTTATCTGAACGAGGCCAATAAAGTGGCCAAAAGCCCTAGCCTTTACGGTCTTCCTCAGCTACTATCGGCAGCAATCGGCCAACCGGTCGCCATTGTTGAAGCTGCGAAAACCGCTGTTATCTGCTCGGCCTACTTTCCAGAATTCATTTGGTTAGCAGTGGGCAGTTTGAGCTACCTCACGCTGGAACGCTTGCAACTCGTTAAAGGCTTTCCAATCACACTTTTTCCCGATGCTTCAACCAGCGGAAGCGCTTTCAATACATGGGGGTCTAAAGCTGTGATTTTACAACAATCCGGGTTCAGAATACAAACCTCCAATTTGTTAGAGCGTTCTGCCACGACAGACCAGAAAGCTGCAGGAATAGACTTAGCCGACTTGCTACTGGACCAATGGGCCGGATATCCACCTAGTTGGGACTAGCCGTCCTCAGCTCATATTCAATTGTTTACACCCCCAATAAGCGCTTATAGACGCTTATCCAATTTTTCATCAATATGTCACACAATCAACCGCAACTCCGAGAATGCTTGTGGTGCGACACCCCTCTCTACGGGCGGACGGACCAAAAATTTTGTAGCAATTCCTGCAAAGCTCACCACAGCCGGGCTCTGACTCTACCGCCGACAAGCACGTCCACCAAGTGCGTTATACCAACCTACGAAGCAGGTGACTTACCCGACGAAGTCCATATTTGGAGCGAAGAAAGCGAGGAGGAAGAAGACAATAAATGGGACTTGATATTGGAGCAAGCGCGACATAGCCAGCAAGCCACCGACTCCTTTCACATCACATATGCGCAGGTCATCGAGGGCTTTTTGCATCAGGAGCAATTTGATTGCACGTTTACAGAATTGGACCGCCGCATCAAACAGGCCGAAGACGCGATAGCTCAGTACTTACAGCATCCTGGGCTTCGCACAATTGGCCACCTAGCGCATAAACGCCTCTTCAGCCTTTATCTGGTTCACGACCTCTTAATGAGCTTACTACAGCACAAAACAGAATACGAACCTGAAGCTCGGTTACTCGATATTTCCGAAAGAGAAATTATTCAAATAGAAGTATCTGATTACGAGAGAAATATGCTTTTTCTCGGCTTATTGGGCATGACAAACTAAAAAAGCCATAATCTAGGGCTGAAAAGTGAAGATTATCAGCTTGTAACGTTGGGGAATTCTCCTTTTTGCGAGGCAATCCATACTTCATCAGCCAACTCTACCAGGTTGCGTCCATCTTTCAACGACCAGTGGCGCCCGGCCTGCATTCCTGCCGGACGAACACTGTCGGGATGGAAGTGCTGAAAGATTGTCTGCGTCAGGCCCATCAGGGAGTAGACCTGACCATTAAGCGCCCAGCGCACAGTATAGCTTTTACCCTGACGCGGCAAAACTTCAGCCCGAAAGTGGTTTTCATCGGCTGACGCTTTGGCTTCCGGGCTGATGTATCCTGGAAGTCGGTCGCTGAGGTAGATGCTATCTCCCTCACTCAAGTGCCCATTATCCATTAACAGAGTGAAGGTTTCCGTTCTGCCACTTTGCGTGGCTTGCTGCTCCTTTCCTTTCTCTTTGTTTTCTAGCTCAATCATGTATTGATTAGCTTCTTGCAGCGGGATAATCTTGATGGGTACTACTACCACGTTATCACCAATCTTGTACGGGACGATGCGCACACACGAAATATCCAACTCGGCTTGATTCAGCCACAAGACGGTTGCCGTTAGCTCCGTTGAGAAGTTTTCTGAACACAGGATAATACGGGGTCGGTTTGACAGCTCTGTAAATGTGTCATTCTGCGTTATAAACTCCTGAATCAGCTCCTGAGCCCGAGTAATTGTCATATCGGCCGCTCCGACGTACTTCTGCTGGTAGTACACGAAGTAGGGTAGCAGCTTCTCAATGGTCATGGTAGAAACCATTGCGGCATAGCGGATTGCCTGTAAATCGGCGTAGCTGGCTAGCCCGTCCCGTTTCAATTCTACCACCACCAGATTGCCCCGGCGGTCCAGCGCAAGCAGGTCCAATCGGTCGGCGCTTTGCTTGAAGCGGTCAAACTCCATGCTCACCACAAGCAGTTCTTCGCCCAGTACCTCGGGAGCCTGGCGCACCCACTCTTGGATGTGAGCACGCTCCCAAATAGAAAGCGCATTGAACGTACCCGCCTGCACTTGAGTGAACTGCTTGGGGTTTTGGGCAGGAATTACTAATAGCATTTTAATAAAATGTAAATCAGCTTATTATCAAAAAATTAAAGTGCTAATGGTCTTACTTACAGGAGCGGCAGCCCCAGCTCCTGCAGAAATTTATTGTGCTCAGCTGTAGCGTCGGCTACGGCCTTATTGGCACTCATTAGCTCTTCGTGCACCTCGTCCAGCTTGATTTCCACGGCATCTTCTGCCGTGCTCACATAACGCGAGATGTTCAGGTTGAAATCGTTCTGCTCGATTTCTTCCAGTGACACGCGGCGGGCATAGCGTTCCACTTTGGGAGGGCGCTCGCGGTAGATATCTACGATTTTCTTGATGTGGTCCTCATTCAGCACGTTCTGGCGCTTGCCTTTGTCGTAGTGCTCGGCGGCGTTGATGAATAGCACGTCGTCGAACTTCTTGCACTTCTTCAGCACCAGGATGCAGACCGGGATGCCGGTGGAGAAAAACAGGTTGGCGGGCAGGCCGATAACGGTATCGATGCTGCCTTCTTCGAGTAGCTTCTGACGGATTTTCGCTTCCGTTCCACCCCGGAATAGCACACCGTGGGGCAGGATGATGGCCATCGTGCCCTCCGCGCTCAGGAAGTGGAAGGCGTGCAGCAGAAAGGCAAAGTCGGCGGCCGACTTGGGGGCGAGGCCGTAGCCTTTGAAGCGGAAATCCTGGGCCAGGGTGTCGGTGGGCTCCCAGCGGTAGCTGAAGGGCGGGTTGGCCACGATGGCGTCGAACTCCGTCTTTTTGGCCGGGTTCTGCTCGTTCAGCATATCCCAGTCGTTGAGCAGGGAGTCGCCGTGGTGGATGTCGAACTCGGTGTCTTTCACACCGTGGAGCAGCATATTCATGCGCGCCAGGTTGTAGGTGGTGATATTCGACTCCTGGCCGTAAATCTTGCCGATGCTGCCGCCTTGCCGGGTCATGTGCTTGCGCACGTTGAGCAGCAGCGAGCCCGAGCCGCAGGTGATGTCGAGTACCTTATCCAGCTTTGGGCGCGGGCCGGTGGCGGGGTCCTGGCCGTCGAGCACCACGATGTCGGACAGGATGTTGGACACGAGCTGCGGGGTGTAGAACTCGCCGGCCTTTTTGCCGGAGCCGGCCGCAAACTGCCCGATGAGGTACTCGTAGGCGTCGCCCAGCGTATCGGTATTATCCGGGAGCTTGCCGATGCCTTCCGCTATTTTCTGGATGATTTTGGCAAGCTTGTCGTTGCGTTCCTCGTAACTGCGGCCCAGCTTCTCTGAATACAGGTTGATTTCAGAAAAAAGACCCTGAAAAGTGCGGCCAAACGACTCGTTTTCGATGTGCTTAAAGCCATCATCGAGGGTACTCAGCAGCTTCTGATTCTTTTTGCTCGTGGTGCGGGCCAGCTCGGCGATGTGGCCCCAGAGGTAGTCGGGCTGGATGACGTAATGCACGCGCTTGCGCAGGAGCTTCTCAAACTCCGGCACGTCGTCAGGGTTCTCATTGTACCAGATTTGCAAGGGGGTATACACGCCCGCTTTCTGCATTTCTTCCGTGGGTTCGGCCGGGTAATCGGAACCCAGCTCCTTGCGGGCGGCGGCTTCGTAGTTATCGGAGAGGTAGCGCAGGAACAGGAACGACAGCATATAGTCGCGGAAATGGTCCGCGTCCATCACGCCGCGCAGCTGGTCGGCAATGGCCCAGAGGGTGGCGCCTAGCTTGTTTTGGGTACTCATGGTTCTCTAAAAAGGGGCAGCGTCGGTATTTACAGGATAGGGAGGGCAAACTGGTATTTAGCCAGAAACGCCGCCAGAATGCTGCGAAAAAGTTCTTTGTTGTCGTCAACCATTTCTCTAGGGGCAAATACCGAATACTGATTCCCGTGGCTGAACAGGTTGAGGGCACGAGCATGTAGCTCCTCGTCCTTTACCCCGTGGAGGCAGTCGGAAAAATCGTGGTAACCAAAAAACGTGGCCGTCTTCTCCAGCACGCTCCGCAACACGTTGAAATGGTAAGTTTGAATGAAGCCAGATGCTGCTACCTGCTGCAACTCGCTGAGGATAGCTACATGGTGAAAAAAGGGCGTGTCGTCGGTCTTTTGCAAGCTGTAACTGCCTAGCTTTTGGCGGTGCAGGAAATATTTCGTGTGCGTTCTTTTCTTAAGTTCATTGCAGAGCACATTGAAGAAAAGAGCGTGGTGCGACGAAACAACGGTTTTTATCCGGCCGTTGGCCTTCCGCAACAGTTGGGACAGGTCGCCGGCGACGGCAATGGCGTTGTTATCGTCTAGAGAGGAAATGGGGTCGTCAATGTAGAGGTATTGCACCCAGCTGTAGGGGCTTTCCCCCTCGGCATCAATGGCCAGTTGAGCAATGGCTAGAAAGAAGCACCAGATAAAAATGTTCTCTTCGCCGCGACTGACTTTAATAAAGTCAACCTCTTGGGTTTTATTCCTCACCCGAATATCTCGCTTAAAACTGACGAAACCTTCGTCAAACTTGATGGTAAAATCAAAGCTGGCGTAGCGTTGCAGGCGCGGCCGGATGCGGGTGTCTAGCTCCAGCGCTTCCAGCCCCTCGAAGAAGCGCGACTTCTTGTTGAGTAGCAAGCGGCGTTCAGCGTTATTTTCCAGGTCGTTGTCCCAGCTAAAAAGGTCTTCGGTGAAGGCGTTGAAGTAGAGCGTGTCACGCTGCTCTCCTTTTTTGCCCCGGTTGGCAAACTCGGTGGAGAGCCGGGTTTTACCGGTGCCGTTGAAGGCGTATAGCAACACAAAATCAGCGTCGTTCAGGTCGTCGCGCAGGCGAATGGCCAGCTTCGGCAGTGTCGGGTAGGTCTGGACTTTGACTTTCTGGCTCATACGTTCTGTTCACTTGCCGCCGGAAACAGCGCCTGCATCAAACCTTTCTTGTGCAGCTTGAGGATGTTGATTTTCTGGCTTTGCGCATTGATGAGATTATCGATGGAAAAGAGCATAACGGCTATTTTTTCTTGCTCAGCCGTCGTCGGACAAGCCACCGTGATTTGGTGCAAGTCGTTTCTATTAACGCCCGGAACTCCGCTTTTTTCGCTATATGAAGCAAAGTCAATGGTTTTGAGAAAATGAGCAATAAATGCTGGTACGTTACCCTTGAAATCCTTAACGTACAGAGTAGTATTTAATGGCCAGAAATTCTCTTCGACGTAAAATACCTCTCCAATAGTACCGTAGCGACCAGTAACGACGCCTGGTGCTTCTACTAATGCTTGGTTATGATATCCTGAATTCCCTGAAGAGGATATGATAGGGACTGACCCGTTTTGCCGAAGTCTATGCGGTAAGTCGAAGCCGCGTTGAAGTTGAAACATTTCCCCCAACGACTTTATCTTCCATACCCCGGCCTGCTGAAACTCTGGAAAGCGCAGCTTGGGCACCGATTCCCCTTCGGCGGGAAAGAGGTCCTGCACGAGGCCGCGCTTGTGGGCTTGCAAGGCGGTTAGCTTGGCAGTTTGGGCGGTGAGAAGGTCGTCGAGGGAGGAGAGGGCGGCGGCAATTTTTTGCTGTTCGAGAAGCGAAGGCAGGGCAAGCGGCAGAGCAAGTAAATGCTTTGAATCAATCGACAGCGCACCATTCACGCGAGCACCTACGGTTATAAGGTCTCGGAGCCAACGCCCGTGGAGGTTATTAGCAAATGGGTACTTCAAAAAGTGCGGTGAAACAATTTGCTCATTTACTCGAAAGCAGGTGAAAATGCTATTCGGTACTGCGCCTGCTTCCTCATTTTCGAGAAGTGCGATTTGTCCTTCAGGGTCAAGTTTCGTTGAGCTTTTGTTGTAAGCAAAATCCCCTTTTCTAATTACGTAGTAATTTTTGTAGGATGCGCCAGCAATTTCTCTCCCAAACTTTTCCATTTGGGATACCAAACCGGCGCCTGATGTAATGCTCATCAGCTTGTATTGCTTAGAGCCGGCCTTTTCTTTAATCAGTTTAGCCACGCTCCCTAGTGGCTTGACCTCCCACGCCTCCACGTCCCGAAACTCCGGAAACCGCAGCTTGGGCAGGGCCGTTTCGTGTGCTTTTTTACTCATGGTTCTCGTAGGCGTTCAGGCCGGATATGTCGCGGCCGTGGGCCAGTTTCTTTAGCAGTTTGTTCAAGTCGGTCATCAGCTCGTTTTCCTTTTTGGCACGGGCTTTCCAGCCCAGGTCCAGCGGGGTTAGCAGGTCGCGCAGCTTGTCGGAGTCCAGAATCAGGCGGCCTACGGTGTCGGCCACGAAGGCGGTGAGGGCCTCCGGGGGCAGGCCGTATTTGGCGGCTTTCCCGGCCAGCTCGGCGGTGTTTTTCTCTTGTTTAAAGGCGTCGTAGCCGTCCCGGATTTCGTCGGTGCTATAAGGGCGGTCTTTGGGCAGGTGGGTATAGTAATCGGCCAGGTCGTCGGCCTCGTCCTGAAACTTGGCATCCGCGCGAATCATGTCGATGATTTGCTCGCGCGTCATCTTCTGCTTGCGGGCGGGGCCGGGGGCGGTGCTGGCGGCCATCAGGCCCACGATGTAGTCGTAGTCGATGATGGCCGAGGCGAAGAGCACGAACTCAAAATCGAGCTGGTCCACGGCGATGTAGCCAGCGCCGCCGGTGCCTTGCTTCTCGCGCAGGCGGCGGGCCGTTTCCAGGTACTGCCCCCGGAAAGCGCGGAGGTCGTCGGTAGGCAGCAGGGCTTCCACCTGCGTCGTTGAGGGCTCGTCCAGGTCGGTGTACTGGTCGAGCTGGGTGCGCAGGCGCTGCACCTCCTTAAACTTGTCCACGAACTCACCTTTGGCCAGGTCGCCGTTCAGGTTGTTTATCTGGCCGGGCTCGGGGGTGAGGCCCTGGCGCTGCATGAAAGTGGTAAGCTCGCCCACGGCCTTTGCGTAGTCTTTCAGCACTTCCTCGGCGGGCTCCACCAGCCAGATTTTCTTGGGGTCTTCGCCCTGCTTCAGGCCCGAAAATAAGGCAATGGCCTCGTTCAGGTTGGCTTGCTGCTGCCGAAAATCCAGCACGTTGCCGGCAGGCTTCGTGTTGTTCAGCACCCGGTTGGTGCGCGAAAACGCCTGAATCAGGCCGTGGTGCTTGAGGTTCTTGTCGACGTACAGCGTGTTGAGGTACTTGGAGTCGAAGCCCGTTAGCAGCATATCCACCACGATGGTGATGTCGATGCGCTTCGGGTGCGGGAAGTCTGCCAGTGGCCACTTCTGGTCTTTAATACGGCCCTGCACGTCCTGATAGTACCCATCGAACTCGCCGATGCTGTGGTTGGTGCCGTACTGCCGGTTGTAGTCGGCGATGATGCCTTTGAGGGCCACCTTCTTTCCTTCCGGGTCCTGCTGGTTGTCCTGCTTTTCGGTGGGCAGGTCTTCCTGGATTTGCTGCACGTCCTTGTTGCCCTCGGCGGGGGGCGAAAACACGCAGGCCACGTACAGGCGGCGGAAGTCGGGGTCGACGGCGGCTTTTTTGTCCTGCTGCTGTTTAAACAGGTCGTAGTAGGCAATGGCGTCGTTGATGCTCTGGGTCGCCAGCAGGGCGTTGAAGCGGCGCTGATTGGTGGCGGCGTTGTGCTTGTTCAGAATGGACTCCACTACCTTCTCCCGCGTGGGGCCGGTGCCAGGCCTGGGCGTGGTTTTGCCCTCGGGCTTGAAGTGGTCGACGTGAAAACGCAGTACGTTCTCGTCCTCGATGGCGTGGGTGATGGTGTAAGCGTGCAGGCGCTGCTGGAAAATGTCTTCCGTCGTTTGCAGGGTTTTTTCCTTGCCGTCAATCTGCTTAACAGTGGCATTCTGCTCGAAAATGGGCGTGCCGGTGAAGCCGAACAGCTGGGCGTTCGGAAAAAAGTCTACAATGGCCTGGTGGTTTTCGCCGAACTGCGAGCGGTGGCACTCGTCAAAAATGAACACCATCCGCTTGTCGCGCAACGGCTGCAGCCGCTTCTTGTACTCCTTGCGGTGGCTGGCATCGAGGGCCAGGCCCAGCTTCTGAATAGTGGTGACGATGACCTTGTCGGCGTAGTCGGTGGAGAGCAGGCGGCGCACTAGCCTTTCGGTATTAGTGTTTTCCTCTACGCACTTCTCCTGAAACTTGTTGAACTCCTCGCGGGTCTGGCGGTCCAGGTCCTTGCGGTCGACCACGAACAGGCACTTTTCAATATTGGGGTTATCCTTGAGCAGCGTCGAAGCCTTGAAGGAAGTGAGCGTCTTGCCGCTGCCGGTGGTGTGCCAGACGTAGCCGTTGCCCCGGTTCTGACGAATGCACTCCACGATGGCCTTCACGGCGTAAATCTGGTAGGGGCGCATCACCAGCAGGCGCTGCTCACTTTCCACCAGCACCATGTAGCGGCTGATGGTTTCGGCCAGCGTGCATTTGCTCAGAAACCAGTCGGCAAACTCGTGCAGGCCGTTGGGCTTGCGGTTGTCAATGTCGGCGTATTCGTACACGGGCAGAAACTGCTCGTCGGCCGCGAAGCTGAAATGCTGGGCGCGGTTGTTGGCGAAGTACAGCGTGTTCGATTTGTTAGAGACGATGAACAGCTGCATGAAGCACAGCAGCGTGTTGGTGTAGCCGTTGCCGGCGTCGGCCTTGTAGTCGGCAATCTGCTGCATGGCCCGACGCGGCGACACCTCCAGCGTCTTTAGCTCCATCTGTACCACCGGAATGCCGTTGATGAGCAGGATAACGTCGTAGCGGTGGTAGCTTTTCTCAGTATTGATGCGCAGCTGGTTGACGACCTCAAAATCGTTCTTGCACCACTCCTTGATATTAACGAGTGTGTAGTTCAGCGGCGTGCCGTCTTCGCGGGTAAAGGTGTTTACCACACGCAGGGTCTTGGACGCCAGAAATACGTCGGGGTTAATAATCTCATCCCGCAGGCGGCTGAACTCCGCGTCGGACAGCTTCACGCGGTTCAGGTCTTGAAACTTCTCGCGGAAGTTGCGTTCCAAGGCGGCGTTGTCGCGGATGTCTTTGCGGTGGGTGTACTTGAGTCGGGTAAGCTCGCCGATGAGGCCGTACTCGATTTGCTGTTCGTTGACCATTGGTAGACGTGAGTTGTGTGCAGAAGCAATATGCCGACTTGTCCTCGTAACCCACTTACTTGAAAATCGACTTTAAGTACTGGCCATGCAAAGACTATTTACTGTCTTCACAACTTGGTGACGCAATATCGTCACGATAGTAGCCAATGATGAGTGTAACCTACTTAGTTGAATATTCCATCGTGGATTTAAAGGTGCAAAAGGCAAGTTGTTTAAACCAATGTTTAAACCAAAAGCAAAACAGCCACCCATCTTCACAGATAAGTGGCTGTTAATCAATGAGCGAGAAACGAGGTTCGAACTCGCGACCCTCAGCTTGGGAAGCTGATGCTCTACCAACTGAGCTACTCTCGCGGGGTGACTTGGTAGTACGAAATTACGCCAAAGAACCGGATAAGCAACCCACTTCGAGCGCGGCCCCAACTCCCTACAGAGCCAGCGCGTATGCACAGCATGTCCAAAGCCACTCGCCCCCTTGCCCCATCTACCCGCCGCTTGGTGGGCCTGCTGCTGCTGCTAAGCGGTGCGCTTATGAGCCTTGGGCTGCTGCTCAAAGTGGGCATCGCCGTGTATAGCTGGAGCGCCTTGGGCTCGGACAGCCCGGATGCCACCCGACTCTCCCTCAACCTGGTAGGCTTGCTAGCCAGCGGACTGCTGATGCGTATGGGACTACGCATGCGCCGCCGTCCCACCCCCAGCCAGGAACGTGAAGCCAACGAAATAGTGTAAATCGGCGGACGCTGTTCGACCTTTGTGTTATGTCATCACCCCTGCGCATTTCCCTGGCCAAGGCCAACCCCGTTACCGCCGCCCAACTCGCTGACCTGGGCCGGCGCACGTTTCAGGACACGTTTGCGGCCACCAATACCCCAGCCGACATGGCTGCCTACTTGGGCCAGA
>JAYSZD010000192.1:0-2047 GCA_043738185.1 Hymenobacter sp.
ACGCCCGTCACGGTGCCGGTATTCAACCTGGCCACGGCCGTACCCGGCGGCCTGGTTCCCATGAAAGCCGGTGGCAGCTACCAGAGCCACACCCTGCGCCTGGGAGCCGATAACGGCGATGAATTCGTGTTGCGCTCCGTAGATAAGGATGCCAGCGCGGCCTTGCCCGAAGGGTGGGTGCGCAGCCTGCTGGGCGGCCTGATGAAAGACCAGACCAGCGCCGCCAACCCCTACGGCGCCTACGTAGCGGCCCGCCTGGCCGAGTCTGCGGGCGTGTACCACACCAATCCCCGGCTGGTGTACGTGCCCGACGACCCGGGCCTGGGCGAGTTCCGCAAAGGCTACGCCAATGCCCTGTACCTCTTTGAGGAGCGGCCACAAGGTAACCAATCTGCCGTGGCCAGTTTCGGCCGGTCCACTGCCGTCATCAATACGGAGCGCATGCTGACTGCAATCAGGAAAAGTCCTGCCACGGTGGTTGAGGCCCGGGCCTACCTCCGGGCCCGCCTGCTGGACATCTGGCTGGGCGACTGGAGCCGCCGCGAGGACCAGTGGCGCTGGGCCAGCTTCCAATCCAATGGGCACGTTGTTTTCCGGCCTATTCCCCGCGACCGCGACCAGGCTTTTTTTCTGTTTAATGATGGAGTGGTGACCCGGTTGGTGTCGTGGTTTGTGCCCAAGTACCGCAGCTTTGGCCCCAGCCTGCCCGCCAGCGGCGTGCAGGGCCTCACCACCACCGCCCGCACCCTCGACCGCACCCTGCTGACTTCCCTCAGCGCCGAAGACTTCCGGGAAGTGGCCGATTCGCTGCGTCAGCGGCTAACCGATGACGCAATTGCTCACGCCCTGCAGGCCGGGCCCCAAGAAACGCAGGCCCTGCTGGCTACCCAGCTGGGCCCCGTGCTACGGGCGCGGCGGGCGCGGCTGCCGGCGGCGGCGGCCCGCTTCTATAAGATTCTGGCGGCCGAGGCATGGCTGGTGGGCACCGACACGCCCGAGCGGTTTGTGTTGCGCTCGCTGGAGGACGGCCGCTTGGAGGTAAGCGTGTCGGCCCTGCGGCCGGGCCAGCCCGACAGCCTGCTCAGCAAGCGGGTGTACGAACGCAAGGATACATACAGGCTCAGCGTGTTTGGCCTGGGGGGCGACGATGTATTCGAGCTACAGGGCCCCGGCCAGTCCGGCCCGGCAGTGCACCTGTACGACGGCGCAGGAAATGACGAAGTAGTGCGCCGCGACCCCAACGGCCGCAGCAACGCGACCTGGCACCGCGCCCCCGACGGCAACCGCGAAACCAATCTCACAGGCATTAAACTGAAGCCTGACACCGCCCCCACCGAAACGGCGAACTACGAGGGTTGGCTCAAGCGCTATAATCTGGACGATTAGCCGGGTAGCCCCAGGCCTGCCAGCGGGTTTTGGCCATCGAGTGTGCCTTGGCTGCCCAGCACCGCGAATCGCGCAAACATTTCCTCGCCGTACCATTTTTCACTGCGCGTGAGCTTGATTACTTCCCGGTGGCGCGCGTCGCGGTAGGCGTATTCCTGCATGGCCTGCGCCGATTCCCACACGCTGAACGTGGCCTGCCGCACCACCGGCAACTCGCCCAGCCCGATGGCGGCGCGCACGCCCACAGCCTGCGCTAGCGCCGCGCTGGTGGGCTCCACAAACTGCCAGAAACGCGGTGTTTTGCGCAGCCGGATGCTGGCGCGCGTGAGCACGGCCACGGGCGCGTCAGTGCTGGCTAAATGGGAGTGGGAGTAGTCAAATGGCGTTTTGCCGTCCCAGAGCCCGTGCGATTTTAGTGGGGCCAGCTGCAGCGTCCACAGCTCGGCGCTGCGCTGGCGGTAGGTGGCCCACAGCGGGTGCTGGGCAAAAAAAACAGCTGCCGCCGTGGCGTCGTCCCACACGCCCATGAAGCCGTAGCGGTCCAGGTTGGGCCACAGGCCAAAGCCATTGGCTGCCCCGCTGCCCAGCAGCTTGAAGAATTGCAGGCCCGGCACGCGTTTCAAAGCGGGCGGGGAGGTGCCCATCTGGGCCAGGCCCCAGC
>JAYSZD010000193.1:0-5006 GCA_043738185.1 Hymenobacter sp.
GGGTAATTTTCCGGGCGTGACCGTGGACCGCAAGTCGGGCTATGCGCAGCTCACGCCGGTGCAGCAGGCCGAGATTGTGGACTTGCCGGGCACGTATTCTCTCTACCCCAAGAGCCTGGACGAGAAGGTGATTACGGACCTGCTCTACGACCGGGCCGCCGGCAACTACCCCGATTTTGTGGTGGTGACCGTGGACGCCAACAACCTGCGGCGCAGCCTGCTGCTGTTTACCCAGCTCGGCGATTTGGGCCTGCCGGCCGTGCTGGCCCTCAACATGATGGACGTGGCCGAGCGCCACGGCATCCGCATCGATTTGCCGGCGTTGGAGCGGGAACTGGGCGTGCCCATTATCCCGATGAACGCCCGCAAGGGCATTGGCGTGGCGGCGCTCAAGATTGTGATGGCCCAGCGGCTGGATGCGGCGCCGGAACGCTTCTGGGAGCCCGATGAAGCGCTACTGCCGCTGCTGCGGCAAATCCGCCACCATTTCGACCTGCACAACGACTACCTGGCGCTGCACTACGCCCAGCAGTACCGCCACATCGGCTTCCTGAGCGCCGACGACAAAACGTATTTACAGGAGCTGACGCACCAGTACGGGTTTGACGCCACGGCCCGGCAGGCGGCCGAAACAATTGCTCGCTACGGCCGCATCAACGACATTCTGCTCGAAACCGTGACGGTGACGCGCACCGAAACCCGCGAGCCGATTAGCAACCGCATCGACAAGGTGCTGACCCACCGCATTGGCGGCTATCTGATTTTTCTCAGCATTCTGTTCCTGTTATTCCAGGCCATTTTTGCCTGGGCGCAGTACCCCATGGATTGGATTGACCAGGGCATTTCGTCCCTGAGCGCCATCATTCAGGACAATTTCGACGGGCCGCTGGTGCGGCTGCTCACTGAGGGCGTGCTGGCGGGCTTGGGCGGGGTGCTGATATTCATTCCGCAGATTGCCTTGCTGTTCGGCTTCCTGGCCGTGCTGGAGGAAACGGGCTACATGGCTCGCGTTACTTTTCTGATGGATAAGCTGATGCGGCCATTTGGCCTGAGCGGCAAGAGCGTAGTGCCGATGATATCGGGGCTGGCGTGCGCGGTACCGGCCATTATGGGCGCCCGTACCATTGAGAGCTGGAAAGACCGGATGATAACCATTTTCGTGACGCCGCTCATGTCGTGCTCGGCACGCATTCCGGTGTACACGGTGCTGGTGGCGCTGGTAGTGCCCGACCAAGCCGCGTGGGGCATTTTCAACCTGCGCGGCGTCACGCTCATGGGGCTGTATTTGCTAGGCTTATTTTCGGCGCTGGGTTCGGCCTGGGTGCTGAAAATCGTGCTCAAAGCCCGGGAGCGCAGCTATTTCATCATGGAATTTCCGGTGTACCAATGGCCGCGCTGGAAAAACGTGGCCCTGACCATATACCAGAAAGTGCAGGCCTTTGTGATGCAGGCTGGTAAGGTGATTGTGGCCATTTCGGTGCTGCTGTGGGTGCTGGCCACCTACGGCCCCGGCCAGCAGCAGGAAGCCGCCGAAGCTCAGGTGCGCCAGCAAGTAGTCACTCAGGGCTGGAACGAGGATGAAACCAGTCGTCGGGTGGCCTCGGCCCGCCTCGAAAACTCCTACGCCGGCTCGTTTGGCCGGACTCTGGAGCCGGCAATTCGGCCGTTGGGCTACGACTGGAAAATCGGCATTGCGCTGCTCACGTCGTTTGCGGCGCGTGAGGTGTTTGTAGGCACCATTTCCACCATCTACAGCGTGGGGCAGGACGCCGACATGGGCACCTTGCAGGACAAGCTGCGGGCCGAGAAAGACGAGAATGGGCAGCCGTTTTTCACGCCGGCGCGGGCGTTTTCGCTGCTGGTGTTCTACGTGTTTGCCATGCAGTGCATGAGCACGCTGGCCGTGACCTACCGCGAAACCAAAAGCTGGAAGTGGCCCCTGGCCCAATTAGTATACATGACTGGACTGGCTTACGTGGCGGCTTTGGCGGTGTACCAGGCGCTGGCGTAGGCGCTGTACGACGGTGGCCGTGACGCGGAACCTAACTTTTGGAAGGTAACTAGGTTAGGCTAAAAAAGCTATGCCTAAGCGCAACTCGCCCAACGACTTCCAGGAAATCGACGACCTCAACAGGCTCGATGAAATTGTTATGGACAAGCGTGACACCAAGCGGGCCAACGCCAGAAGAGGCCGACGCAACCGCCACTACGACAAGCAGTTCATAAAAGGGGTGCTCAAGGAGGGTTTATAATAGAGGCCCGCAATCCCGGCAGCTCGGGTTTCTTCCGGGCCTGTCGGCTACGCCTAAGCAGCTAGCCTGCGCCGCGCAGGGCCGCAAAGGACAAATCGAGCAGCGGAAATTCGACCCATTGCACGTGGTCGAAGTGCCACCACTCGGCTGGGTAGTTCACGAACCCGTGGCGGGCCAGGGCGGCGTGCAGCGTGGCGCGGCGGTGCAGCACGTCGGCCGGCAAGTCGGCATAATCGGAGTGCGCTGCGGCGCTCAGCTCGTCGAAAGCGGTGGGCATGGGCAGTTCCTGGCCGGTGCACGCATCTATTAGCGTCAAGTCGACGGAGCAGCCGCGGTTGTGGCGGGACCCGCGCCAGGGCGGAGCAGCGTAAGTTTCGTCGGGCAGCAGCTCGAACATGCGCACAGTGGCGCTGTACGGGCGGTAGGCATCCAGCACCTTCAGCCCGAAGCCCTGTTGGTGAAGTTCGGCCTGCGCCGCCCGCAAGGCAGCCGCCACCGGAAGCCGCAGAAATGCGGCGGCTTCGGGATACAGCGTCTGGCCGAAGTAATTATCGGCCAGCGCGTATTTGATGTCGAGCACTAGGTTCGGTGTGAAAGCCGCCAGGTCTACCAATTGCTGCTTTGGGTCGGCGGCGACCTGGGCCTGGTAGTCGGCGGCACAGGTCACCACGGCCAGGCCGAAGTGGTTGGGTGGCAATTCGAGAGGCATGGGCTTCGGCAAAAAACAGTACAGAGCAGTTCTTGAAACGGTGCAGCGGCTACGGTTGGGCTTGCTCCTTGTCAGCGGACCAATACGTTCGTATGTGGGTGGTGCGGGCGGGCGAGGTCCGAGTCAGCTCGAAGTCATACACCAGTTGGCCGAGGCGGCGCAAAAACGGGAAGCCCATGGCGTCGTAGTCGTACCGGTCGTCGTTGAGCACACCGTCCGCGTTGGTGTAGACCACGGCCGATAGCAGGAACTCCACGCCGCGCACCGAGTCTACCACGCAGGCATTATCGATGAGAAACCCGTACGCCTGCCCGATTTTATTGTAGATGCGCACGCCTTCGGGCAGCGGCGCGGGTGGCCCGCCCGCCAGTAGAAACTTCACGTAGTTGTCGGAATACTCGATGGGGTTGTAGGTGGGGTAGCGGCTCTTGCGCGGTGTCAAGCTGAGGTATTTGCGTAGAAAGCCGTAATCGACGGGCGCCAGGGCAAACCGCTCCGGTGCGGGCACGAAGTCGGGAAAAAGCAGAGCCCGCAGCACTTGTTGCTGCTCGTCGAGCGGAAAGGAATTCTTGCTGCCAAAATCGAGCGGTTGCTCCACGCGCTTGTCGCCTTCCATATAAGCCCGACCGATGCGGATATGCTGGGCTCGCAGAGCCGGTAGCGGGTCGGGGTTGTAGGCGGCTGGCTGCTGGTAGTGGGGCGCGGTGGCCAAGGTATCAGAGAAGAAGGCAAACGGGTTGGTGTGCCGCGAGCCGGGCTCCTGGTCGCCCACCGACAGGCGGTGAATAATGCGGGTGCGCCGCAGCCCGCGCCGCGCCAGGGCCGCTGCCATGTGGCGTTGGCCAACAAATTCATATAGCCGGTTGAAGGCGTCATTGTCACTCACTAGCAGTACCTTGCGCATGTAGTGGCCTAGCGTGGGCCGCCGGGCCGGGGCGGTACTGTCGGTGCGCACGCGGGTTTGGCCGGCAAAGGCCGAGTCGATGCGCAAGGGCTGCTCGCGGCCAAGGTGGGCGGGCGGGGCGCCGTTGGTTCCGGCGCCCGCGTTGTGCAGGGCAATCTGTTCGAGCGCCACGGCTACCGCAGGCAGCTTCACGGTGCTGGCCGGGTAGAAATACTCATTAGGCCGCAGCCGGTAGGCGTAAGAGCGGAAGTGCGCCCGCCCGGCCGCATCGCGGTTAATCTGGGTGTAGAGAATCTGCACGCGGTGCGCCTTTGGCGCGGCCAGCACGCGCCGGATGGCGGCCGTAGTGTCCTGCCGCAGCAGCTGCTTCAGCGGATTGCGGGCCTGCGCCTGCGCGGCCCAGGGCTCTAGCAGCAGCAGGCCTAATAAAGAAAACCGGTTCATCACGCCGGGAAGTTACTCTATGGCGCGATGAACCGGTTCCATGATGCTCCGCTTGAATGCGAAAGGGCGCGGCGTAAAAAACAGCGGAATTGGGTGGCAACAACGCGTGGTCGTGTCCGCATCCAAAAGCGAGTGACCATAAATGGACACTATTTACGGGTGATAAAACGCAAATTTTAATTCTATTAATTGAAAATTAGATGGTTATATAAATGGCACGCCGCTTGGCAATGAGTATAGGAACCCCCTTCATTCCTGTACGAAAATGGACAGAGCCATTGCCCCATCAATTCAAAACCAACGACGGCGGCGCCGCTGGCTGCTGGGGGCCGGCGTAGTAGTGGCGCTGTTGGTGGCGGTGCTGGCCTTCCGCACGGTTCTAAAACCCAGCCTCAGCCGCAACGACATTCTGACGGCGCGGGTTGAAACCGGCGATGTGGAAGCTTCGCTTACGGCTGCGGGCACCGTTATTCCAGGCCGGGAAGCGGTGCTGACCAGCCCCATCCAGAGCACGATTCGCCGCGTGGCGGTGGCGGTGGGCGCCCGCGTGCAGCCCAACGAAACCATTCTGGAACTGGACAAGGAGTTGGCCAATTCCACCCTGGCCAAGCTCGACGATGAGCAGCTGCGCAACCAAAACAAGAACTCGCAACTGCAACTGACCCTGGAGCGCAGCCTCAACGACCTGCGCGTGCAG
>JAYSZD010000194.1:0-2045 GCA_043738185.1 Hymenobacter sp.
CCCTGTACCGCGAGCTGCTGGCCAAGCCTTTCGACTTTTCGGTGCAGGAAAACTGGGAAACCAACCCCGAAAAGGCCGTGTATGCGGCCAGCGCGGCCGACCAGCGCGAGCAGTGGCGCAAGCTGCTCAAGTACCAGACCCTGGCCCAGCTCTCGGAGCTGATGGACGAGGAAGCCCGCAAAAAGGACAAGCCCCTGGCCGCCACCAAAGCCGGCGCGGCCACCAGTACCACTACGGCCCTGCCGCGCACCGCCGTTGAGCTGGAGGCCGAGGCCCGCAAGCGCGTGCTCAAGTACTATAACGAAGCGTTTGCCGACCAGCTGAAAAATGACGCCGATGACCGGCTGGCCGTGTTCGCCAATGCCATTGCCAACACTTACGACCCGCACACCGAATACTTCGCGCCCCAGGTGCGCGATAATTTTGACATCTCCATGTCGGGCCGTCTCGAAGGTACCGGTGCCCAGTTGCAACAGGATGCCGGGCTGTTGAAAGTGACGGACATCGTGGCCGGGTCGGCTTCCTTCCGGCAGGGCGAGTTGAAGGTGGGTGACATTATTCTGCGCGTGGCCCAGGGTGCCGCCGAGCCCGTGAACGTGGAAGGCATGCGCTTCGATAAGGCCGTAAAGCTCATTCGCGGCCCCAAGGGGACGGAAGTGCGCCTGACCGTGCGCAAGCCCGACGGCGCGACCATCATCATTCCCATCATCCGCGACGTGGTAGTGATTGAGGAAACCTACGCGCAGTCGGCCGTTATTAAGCGCGACGGCCGCAATTACGGCTACATTCACCTGCCTAGCTTCTATGCCGATTTTGGGGGCAAAGGCGGCCGCAGCAGCGCCACCGACATCAAAGCCGAGCTGGCCAAGCTCCAGCGGGAAAACGTGGCCGGCGTCATTCTCGACCTTCGCTACAACGGCGGTGGTTCCCTGCAGGACGCCGTGGCTATGGGTGGTCTCTTTGTGCCTACTGGTCCCATGGTGCAGGTGAAAACCGGCCGGGGCAAAGCCCAGCCCCTGGCTGATAAAGACCCGCAGGTGCAGTACGGCGGCCCCCTGGTGGTGCTCGTGAACAAGTATAGCGCCTCGGCCTCCGAGATTCTGGCCGCTGCCATGCAGGACTACCGCCGGGGTATCGTGATGGGCGGCACCACTTACGGCAAGGGTACCGTGCAGCAGGTGTTTGACCTGGACAACGCCGTGTCGCCCGAAGTAAAGGCCCTCACGCCCCTCGGCTCGCTCAAGCTCACGGTGCAGAAGTTTTACCGCGTGAACGGCGGCTCCACTCAGTTCAAGGGCGTGGTGCCCGACATTACGCTGCCGGATGCCCTCACTTCCTTCGCCAAGGGCGAGCAGGAAACGGACTTTCCGCTGCAGTGGGATGAAATCGCGCCCGCCGCGTACCAACCCACCAACACCCTGCCGGCCGTGGAGCGGCTGCGCGCCGCCAGCGCCGCGCGGGTAGCCGCCAGCCCCGGTTTCCGCCTCATCACCGAAGCGGCCGACCGGGCCACCGAGCGCCGTAAGCAAACCAGCCTTTCGCTGAACCTGGCCACGTACCGCGCCACCCAGCAGCAGGCCCGCGCCATCAACAAGCAGCAAACGGCCGCCCAAACGGCCCTGCCCGCGCTCGATGTTGCCCAGCTCATGGCCGACGCCAGCAACGCCAGCAGCAGCGATTCGACAGCGGCCAAGCGCCTCGCCCGGTTCCTGAAACCGCTGCGCAAAGACGCCGCCCTAGCCGAAGCCGTAGCCGTCATTGGCGATGGACTGTAGAACATAATCTCCTGCTTAAAGGCACAACTTGCCAGTAAAAAGCCCCCGTTGCTAGGAAGCGACGGGGGCTTTTTGGGCTGTGAGTAAGTAATGGTTTTCGGCTTGCGATGTGGCGGATTTTTAGCACTAACGTTCAATAGAAGTCCTAATGTTGAACCTTGCACAAATATTTCATAGAAGCACTTCAGCCGCCATATTGCCAAACCGATGTTAGCGGTTTGGGCTTGTTGTCCAGTCGTTATATGTCATTTCAAATTTGATTTCCTTTGT
>JAYSZD010000195.1:0-4997 GCA_043738185.1 Hymenobacter sp.
TGTTGCGCCTGGCGGCCAACCAGCTAACTGCACTACCCAAATGGCTGCTTACAATGCCTAAACTGGCTTGGCTGGCCTACGCGGGCAATCCGTTTTGCACTCAAATCGAATCCGATGTTATTGACAACCATTCGGCTAGTGTTATTCCGTGGAACAACCTTGTAGTGGAACAGCAATTGGGCGAAGGAGCATCCGGCGTGATTTACCAGGCGCGCTGGCACCGACCTGATGTGGCGCCCGAAGCCGTGGCCGTCAAGTTATTTAAAGGCGCACTGACCAGCGACGGGCTGCCGCAGAGCGAAATGGCGGCCTGCATCAGCGCGGGCACCCACCCCAACCTGATTGGCGTAGCGGGCCGGGTGAGCCAGCATCCGGCCCAGACGCTAGGCCTGGTGCTGGAATTAATCAGCCCGGCTTTTGGCAACCTGGCCGGCCCGCCGAGCCTGGCCACCTGCACGCGGGACGTTTACGCGCCCGGCACTTCCTTCACCATCGAAATAGTCCTGCGCATTGCCCAACGTACTGCAGCAGCAACCCAACACCTCCACGAACGGGGGATTTTACACGGCGACTTGTACGCACATAACGTGCTGGCTACGGCGGCGGGCGCGACGCGGCTGGGCGATTTTGGGGCGGCCAGCTTCTTCTCCCCAGATAAAACCGCCACAAGCCGGGCCTTGCAGCAGCTGGAAGTGCGGGCATTCTCGTGTCTGCTAGAGGAGCTGTTGGCGCACTGCGGAGCGGAACCGGCTACTCGGGCGGCAGTTGCTGCGTTGCACAACCTGAGGCAGCGATGCGCGCAACCGGACGTTTCCGCGCGACCATTGTTTCGCGAAATAACAGCTGCGCTTGAACTTATCGAGCAAACCATTATGCCGGCGCAGCACTGATTGTTATAGCCCTGATGATTATTATTTGGTGGCGGCTGGCTCGGGCGCAATGCGGGTGGGCGTTTGCCGGCCAGCCACAATGCCGCGGGCGCTTTGGGCAATGGCCTGGATAATGGCCGTCATGTTGGGCAGGTTCAGGCTTTCCACCTCGTCATCCACGGAGTGGTACAGCTTGTCGTCCGGAATCTGGTCGCTGCTGATGGTGTGGGCCGGCACGCCGAGCTTGGCCAAGGTGGCGTTATCGGAGCGATAAAACAGGTTTTGTTCGGGATACGGGTCGGGTTCGAACCGGAATTTGCTGCCCACCAGGTTGGCTTGCAGCAAGACGCCAAAATTAGATTTATCGAAGCCAGTAATGAATGCAGTACTAGGGCCGAACTTGGCCACCTTGCCAATCATTTCAATGTTGAACATGGCCACCACCTGATTGGGGTCGAGCTGCTGCGAAAAATACCGGGCGCCAAAACCGCCCACTTCCTCAGCCGCAAAGGCCGTAAAAATGAGCGGGCGGGCGTTATCGTCGCGCCGCTTAAAATACTCGGCCAACGCCACCACGGCGGCCGTGCCGCTGGCATCATCGTCGGCACCGTTGGCAATGGAATCGCCGGCCGCACTGGGCTTGATGATGCCCAAATGGTCGTAATGGCCCGAAAAAACTACTTTTTCCCGCGTCCGGGCCGAATCCTGACCGGGCAGCATGCCCACTACGTTGCGCAACTCCACCACGCGCTGCCGGGTTTTGCCCTGCACGGCAAACGTGGTGTTCTTAACCAATTCAGCCGCCGCAGTCGTCATCAACAGCACGGCCGAATAGGCATTTCCGGCCTCGGTGGCCCGGAGCCGGGCCTGGCGGCTGGCATTTTGCAAGCGCTTGAATACCTCGGCGTGGGCCGGGTCCAGCAGCACCACAAGGTTCTGGCTGGGCCGCATGATGCGCCCCACAAATTGCATCGGCTTCTCATCGGGCCCAATGGTCAGCACTTCAATAGCGGGCGTCTGACTCGTCCATTCCAGTACGGGCTGGTTCGAGAAGAGCAGGACTTTATCGGCCGGCACGGCCGCCCCGTTAATGGTCGCGCTCAGGGAAGTCACCGACGATTCATACACGGAAAACACCTGCTCGAAGCCGGTGGCGCCCGGCAGTGGTTGCAGGCCAATGCGCTGAAATTCAGCAGCCAGAAACTGTGCGGCTTTGAGGCCGCCGAGTTGGCCGGTGCCCCGGCCCTGCATGTCATCGGCCGCCAGGGTCGTCACCACCCGCGCCACCGTCACGGCCGAAACCTGCACGCGAGCCGCGCGCTTGGCAGCGCTGCGATTTTGGGCGGAGGCCCCCAGCGTGGCCAGGGCCAAGGTGATAGTGAACAGGCAACGTTTCATAACGGGAAGCTGGGGCGTGAGAGGAAGTGCGCTCTTGCGGACTAAACCCCAGTTTTGGACTGGGAGCAATTTGGCAGCACAAACATAAGTCTGGCGTCGGGGCAGTGGCTTTTCACGCAGGTTTCGCCGCCGGCTGCCCACCCGTTTTTTTCAAGAACAGCCCCACTCGTACAAGAACTGGCTTCCGGTAAATTCTACGAATGAGACGGAACCCAACGGATTCATCAAATGACACGACTGGACCAACTTATTGGGCCCAGTGAAAAATTTTACGACAAATATTTATTATTATTTCAATAAACAGCAACACGAAGCAACCTAATATGAACGATGCCGTAGCGGCGCGGGTCTAGGGTCCATGCGAAAGACCACTCTGCTGGCCGTCGGTGCTCTACTGAGCACGCCCGGCCTCACCCTGGCCCAGAACACGCCGGAAGAAAACAACCCCAACGTTGATGCCCTTTTCGTGCGAAACATTCGCGCCGACCGCCCCGGACAAACCATCACCGCGCAGGTGTTGCGCCCCGGCCGCTTTCAGTTCGAAGCCGGCACCCAGCGCCTCACGCCCAAGCAGGGAGAACGTTTGGCGACTAGCGGAGCCACGCTGCGCGTCGGGTTCTTCAACAGCATGGAGTTGCGTATTACCCAGCCTTATCTGAACCGCTACGTGCAGCCGCAGAACGAAGTGGGCAACACGCAGATTGGCTCGGGCTGGGCACCTATGGTGGTGGGAGCAAAATTCATGATTTCACCCAACTACGACACCCGCACGCAGGTGGCGCTGCTCGTAGAATCGGCCATGCCGGGTACCGGCAGCAAGGAACTGGCCGTGAAAGGCCTGGCGCCCAGTGGCCGGCTGCTGGTCAGCCAGCAGTTGGGCCAGCGCTACGGTTTGGAAGCCAACTTCGGTTTCAGCCAGCCTGGCCTGACGGTGGCCGACATTTCCAAAGGCCAATTCCTGGGCTCGTTGGCCCTGAACGGTGCAATTACCAACAAAACCGGCTTCTTCGTGGAAGCCTACAGCAGCGGACGTGGCACCCTGAACACCGGCACCACGGCCGGCCTGTACTGGCAGCCCCTGCCCCAGGTGCGCCTCGATGTGAATGCCGGACGCGGGCTGGGCGGCGCGGCCAGCGGCACCGGGCTGGTGGGCGCAGGCGTGGTGGTGAAGCTGGGAAAGTGAGCAGGTAGCCGATAGCTTTGCTTCCAATTTAGCTTCCTAAAAAAGAACGTCATGCTGAGCTTGCCGAAGCATCTTTACCGCGTAAGTAATTATTTACTATTGCGGTAGAGATGCTTCGGCAAGCTCAGCATGACGTTTAGATATGATTTTTAGGTAACCTAGACGGCTTCTTAGGCCAAAGTCAGCACCAGGTCATCGGCGCCCACGCGGCTGCCTTCAGTCAGGGTGATGCTGTCGATTACCACGTCTTTGGGCGCGGTGATGGTGGTTTCCATCTTCATGGCTTCGATGACAAAGAGCGGGGTGTTTTTGGCGGCTTTCTGTCCGGGTTTCACCAGAATTTTGCTCAGCATGCCTTGTAGCGGGGCGCCCACCTGGCGCGGGTTGCCTTTGTCAGCTTTGGCGTTGCTGATTTTGGTGATGGCCACCGACTGGTCGCGCACCTGCAGGTTGCGGGTCTGGCCGTTGAGGGTGAAGAAAATGGTGCGGCAGCCGTCCTCGTTCAGCGTACCCACCGATTCGAGACCCACGATAACCGATTTGCCTTTGGCGATTTCGATAATGGTTTCTTCGCCGGGTTTCAGGCCGTAGAAGAACACCGAGGTCGGGGCTTTGCTCACGTTGCCGTACTTGACGCGGTGCGCCCAATATTCCTCAAACACCTTGGGATAGAGCAGCGAGGAGAGCATATCGGTAAATTTGGCGCCGGGGTATTTTACCTGAAATCCCTTCCATTCCTTCTTGAAATCGATGGGGGCCAGGTGCTCGTTGGGCCGGTCTGTGAACGGGGCTTCGTTCTTCAGAATCAGCTTCTGAAGCTCGACGGGCCAGCCGCCTTCGGGCTGGCCAATGTCGCCGCGAAACAGCTCGCGCACCGATTCCGGGAAACTCAGGGTTTCGCCTTTTTCCATGACATCGGCGGGCGTCAGATTGTTGGAAACCATGAACAGCGCCATGTCGCCGACTACCTTGCTGCTGGGCGTCACCTTCACGATGTCGCCGAACATGTCGTTCACGTCAGCAAAGCGCTGCTTCACTTCCTCAAACTTATCGAGCAGGCCCAGCGACGACGCCTGCGGGCGCAAATTGGAGTACTGCCCGCCCGGAATCTCGTGCTGAAACACCTCCGACGTGCCCGCTTTCAGGCCCGATTCGAAGGGGTAGTACATTTCGCGCACCGCCTCCCAATAGTTGCTGAATTCATTAAGCGACTGCTGATTGAACTCGCGGTGGCGCGGGGTGTGACGCAGCATTTCCACCACCGAATTGAAGTTGGGCTGCGAAGTGAGGCCGGAGAGCGAGCCCATCGCCACGTCGATGACGCTCACGCCAGCTTCCACGGCCTTGAGGTAGGTGGCGACCTGCAGCGACGACGTGTCGTGGGTGTGCAGGTGAATGGGCAGCTTCACGGTGTCGCGCAGGCCGGCAATCAGCTCCGTGGCGGCGTAAGGCTTCAGCAGGCCGGCCATGTCCTTGATGCAGAGAATGTGCGCGCCGGCATCCTCCAGCTGCTTGGCCAGCTTCAGGTAATAGTCGAGCGTGTATTT
>JAYSZD010000196.1:0-4996 GCA_043738185.1 Hymenobacter sp.
GTTTTCCTCCTTGGCCATGCGGTCGGTTTTCTGCTCCAGCCAGCTGCTGTAGTTGCCCTTCCACGGAATGCCCGAGCCGCGGTCCAGCTCCAGAATCCAGCCCGCCACGTTGTCGAGGAAGTACCGGTCGTGGGTCACGGCAATCACGGTGCCTTTGTACTGCTGCAGGTGCTGCTCCAGCCAGTACACGCTTTCGGCGTCGAGGTGGTTGGTGGGTTCGTCCAGCAGCAGCACGTCGGGCTCCTGCAGCAGCAGGCGGCACAGGGCCACGCGGCGCTTCTCCCCGCCCGAGAGGGTGCCGATAATGGCTTCTTCGGGCGGAGTGCGCAGGGCGTCCATGGCGCGCTCCAGCCGGGTGTCCAGGTTCCAGGCGTCGAGCTGGTCGAGGCGTTCCTGCACGGTGCCCTGGCGCTCCAGCAGCTTATCGAAGTCGGCATCCTCGGCCCCGAAGGCTTCGTTGATTTCGTCGTATTCCTTTAGCAGGGCCACGGTTTCGGCGGCCCCTTCCTCCACTACCTGACGCACGGTTTTGGTGGGGTCGAGCTGGGGTTCCTGCTCCAGGTAGCCCACCGAGTAGCCCGGCGAGAACACCACTTCGCCCTGAAACTGCTTGTCGACGCCAGCAATAATTTTCAGCAGGCTCGACTTGCCCGAGCCGTTGAGGCCCAACACGCCAATTTTGGCGCCGTAGAAGAACGAGAGGTAGATATTCTTGAGAACTTGCTTCTGGGGCGGGTAAATCTTACTCACGCCGGCCATGCTGAAAATGATGGTTTGGTCGCTCATGGGGCTTGCGGGGAATGAAGTAATGAATGAAAAATCGGTGGCCGCGGCGTTGTCGCGCCGAAGCCAAAGGGCAAAGAACGGCAGGGCCGCACCGTCAAACCATACCTTGCCACTACCCGTCGGCCATTCATTGCCTCGGGTTATTGCCTGTCTCACCCGCCGCAACGGCCCATTCGTCTAAAATACACTAATTCGTCGCGTTTTTAGCGTAAACTTGTAATCCCTTCCTGTCCCACGTTTCGGCTGCCCGCGTATTCAATACTCCTACCCACGAGCTCAATCTTTAGTATGAAACCAATCGACCCCTTGCTGGCCGAAGCCCAGCGCTACGGCTACGTGGAAGCCGACGGGGTGTGGCTGCGCCCCGTGCTGGACCAGCCCGCCCGCCAGATAGGCCTGGTCAAAGAATCGGACGATGCCGCGCTGCTTTATTTCGCGTACCGTTTTGAAGACCTGCACGATAAAGTCGACGACTTGCTCGACAAAATAGAGGCGAGCGACAACAAAGGCTCGTTTCTGATGAAGACCCTGCACCTCAAAGCGCAGCTGCTGACCTACGAGGGGCTGGGCGATTTTGAGGTGCTGCACCGCCAGCTTACCGAAGTGGAGCAATCCCTTTCCGTGACCGTGGCCCAGAATCGGGAGAAGAACCGGACTACCAAGCTCGGATTCATTGCCGAAGCCGAAACCCTGCGCGACAGCGTGGAGTGGATTTCGGCCAGCGAAAAAGTGAAGGACCTGCGTCAGGGCTGGCTCAAAACCGGGCCCGTGGACAAGGACCAGGCCGAAGAGATGGAGCACCGGTTTCAAATGGCCATTCAGGTGTTTTTCGACCGGCGCAAGGCTTTCCAATTGGATAAGAAAGCCATGAGCTCGCATGTGCAGAACCGCTACCGCGACCTGATTCAGCAAGCCGAAAACCTCAAGAATTCCGACCAGTTCGAAACCACCTCGCGCCAGCTCAAGCAGCTGCAGCAGGCGTGGCGCGACATAAACGGCACCCTGCCCAAAAAGCAGGCTTCGGAACTGTGGACGCGCTTCCGGGCGGCTAACAACCACTTTTTTGAGCGGCTCAAGGTACACATCGCGGCCCAGCAGGCTACCAGCGTGCCCGGTGTCCCGGCCTCGGCCGAAGAGCTGCTGGCCCGCAAGCGGGTGCTGGCCGAGCGGGCCGAAGCCCTGATGCAGGTGCCGCCCCAGGAAGCCATTCACCTGGCCAAGGCCCTGCAAGCCGACTGGAAGCAGGTGGGCACCGTGCGCGGCGAAGAGTCGGACCGCATCTGGCAGCGCTTTATGGTAGCCTGCGATAAGATTTTCGAGCTGAGCGCCTTGGAATACCACCTGCGCAAGCGCGTGGGCGGCGAGCCCATCACCTCGGCTGCCGAGCGCGCCCGCTTCCGGGCCACCACGCTGCGCGAGCTGCTCAAAGACGACCACCAGGAGCTGGAAGTGTTGCGCGACAACCTCGACAAGCTCAGCTCCAGTGCCGCCAACGATACGTTCCGGCAAATGCTGCAAACAAAAATCAGGTCTTTTGAGCGTAAGATTCGCACCAAAAACGACCTGATTGCCTTATTCAGCCAGCAGGCGCAGGTCGCCGGTTAACCTTGGGCCGGGTTTTGCGTTGTCGCTTTTAACATGGTTTCCGGCTTGCATTCTGACCGGAAACTGTTACCTTCGCCAACCTTTTTTTATCCTCCTTACTATGTATTGGACACTCGAACTTGCTTCCTACCTGGAAGATGCTCCCTGGCCCGCCACCAAAGACGAACTGATTGATTTTTCCATTCGCTCGGGTGCTCCCATGGAAGTGGTGGAGAACCTGCAAGCCCTGGAAGACGACGGCCAGCCCTACGAAAACATCGAAGAAGTATGGCCCGATTACCCGACGAAGGAGGACTTCATGTTCAACGAGGACGAGTATTAGTATCAATTATGAGTTGGGAATTATGAGTTACGAGTTAACTGGCGATTCATCTGCTGAACTCATAACTCATAATTCCCAACTCATAACTCCCGCCGCGCTCTGCGTGGAAAATCTGGTTGCGGGCTACCCCGGAAGGGTGCTGGTCCGCAACCTTTTTTTGTGCCTGCCCGCATCGGCTTTCGTGGCCGTGGTGGGGCACAATGGCAGCGGCAAAACCACGCTGTTTCGGGTGCTTACGGGCCAGCTGGCCTACCAGGGCAGTGCCCGACTGCTGGGCGAGGAGGTGCGCGGGCTGCGGCGCGCGGCCCAGGCCGGCCTGCTGGGCTACCTGCCCCAGCGCGGCAGCATTGGCTTTGCCATTGCGGTGCGCGAGCTGGTGGTGATGGGCCGTTACCGGCACCACGGCCTGCTGAGTACCTATTCTTCCACTGATTATGCTTTGGCGGATGCTGCCTTAGAGCGCGTGGGCGTGCCCCATCTGGCTTCGCGGGACTTCACGCAGCTCTCCGGTGGTGAGCAGCAGCTGGTGTGGCTGGCCCAGCTCAGCCTCCAGGATGCCCAGGTGTACCTCCTCGATGAGCCCACTCAACAGCTCGATGTGTACTACCGCCGCCAGGTGTTCGGCCTGGTGCACAACTGGGTGACGGAACAGGGCAAAACGGTGCTGTGCAGCACCCACGATTTGGACAACCTGCCGGGCCTGAGTGGCTACCTGCTCAACCTTTCGGAGCCGGAGCCGCAGCTGCGCGCGCTGTCGTCGGCCAGCGTGCAGGCCGCCCGCGAATGCCTGGAGCAAGCGCCGGTCCGGACAGTATGAGGCGCTAGCGGCGGCCCGGCTTGCCTCGCAGCACTTGCCCGATGGAGCGCATAAATGGGCCGGGCTGCACTGAGTTCATTATTTTTAGATTCTCAATCCAGCTCGTCTCCTCGTCCAGAAACCGAAAAATGCGCTGCACCGGGTTGCGCTCGAAAAGTTGGCTAAAAATGTCGCGTACCAGCTCGCCACGGCGTTGCATGATGTCGAGTAGCAGGGTATCGAAAAGTCCAAACTGCCAACGGTCGCCAGTGGCATCGGCGGGCGGGTGGCCGGTGGCGGCCAGCGCGGCCACCAAGCGCGCCGTGTGCCGCTGCACGCGGGCAAACGTGTAGCCGGTGCTGGGCTTCGAGCGCCCGGCGCGGGTGCCCAGGTGCAGGATATGGGCACTGAGGCGGGCGGGCAGCGGGTGGTCGGTCATGGGAATGGAGCCGCCCTCCTCGGCCACCACACGGTAGGGCCGCCCGCCCAGGTACCCGGCCAGGTAGGCTCGCAGCTCCGTCTCATACGCTGCTTTGGTCAGCAGGTGCTCAGAAAAAACGGTGAACTCCACCAGTGCCCGGCGCGGGGTGAAGGGTAGGGAGTACACGAAACGCGTTTGCTCGTGCTGAGGCACGCGAAAGTCCATGAACTGCACCGTCTCGGGGTCAAATACATCGTAGTCCGTCTCAATTTCCCAGCCCAGAAAGTGCTGTTCGAGGTAGCGGTAGCGGGATGGGTCGCGGGCCAGCTTGGGCAGGCGGCTATCAAAAATGTAGCGGGCCGCTACTTGTCGCCCATCGGCCAGCGTAGCCACGGCTCCGCGGCCATCGGAGGCTTCAGCCAGGGCCGTCACGTGGCCTGATAGTCGCGTAAACTGCTGAGGAAGAGACGCCAGTGCCGCATTTACAAAGGTGTAGAAATCGCCAGCCCGCACCATTCGGTAGCGATAGGGGGCTAGCCGCAGCACTTTTTCGAAGCCGGGGGCGCGTATCACGAGCTGCTCCCAGCGGTGGGCTTCCACGGCCGCGAATGGCGTTTCGCCCGCCGCCCAGTAGCGCCAGGTTCGGTCGTCGGCCTTGGCTGCGTCGGGCTCCACCAGCAGGACCCGCTGCCCGGCCAAGCGCGGCTCCCGCGCAATATGATAGGCTAAACTCAGCCCCGAGGCCCCGCCACCCACAATGAGGTAGTCGTATTCTAATAGTTCGGTGGGCACAGCGGGCGGAACAAGCATAAGGTCAAACAGAACAAAGCGCGGCGGACAATGGCAAAATTACCCACAAAAAAAGCCGCTCCCGAAGAAGCGGCTTTGCGTGTTCCTGGTTTGGTTAGCGCAAGAAATAATCCGGCTAAATCCGTGACTTAGAAGTTCGGCGACAGCAGGTACTTGTGGTAGAAGTCGTCGATGATTTTTACGGCCTCGCTGGCGTCATCCACAATCTGCACCAGGTTCATGTCCTCGGCCGAAATGTTGTTTTCTTCGAGGAGCA
>JAYSZD010000197.1:0-4990 GCA_043738185.1 Hymenobacter sp.
CGCCTTTTACGACGGGCGAGGTGTACACCATCACTAAGAATTTCCCGGCCCAGCCGCAGCTCACCATTGTGGGTACCGGCGGCACGGGCTCTGACGTCACAGCCTTTGTGGATGTGGTGCAGGTGCTCAACGGCGGCTCGCCGTTTGCCAATGCCCTGCAAAACGGCAGCTTCGAAACCCACGACCCACTAGGTAATAGCAACTTTAGCTACAACCCCACCGGCGCGAGCTGGGCGTTTAACTCCCGCTCGGGCATTGCCGAGGCCGGCAGCGCCTTCACCCCGGCTGCGCCGATACCCAATGGCATTGCCGTTGCGTTCGTGCAGAGCACCAGCGGCATCAACGGCCAATTGCAGCAGAACCTGGCCCTGCCCACGGGGAGCAACTACCAGTTGAGCTTCGGGGCCGCGCAGCGCGTGTGCTGTGCCACGCTCGACCAAGCGCTGAACGTGTTCGTGAACGGCGTGTTCGTGGGCACCATCCAGCCGGCCCCCAGCGGGTTCAGCACTTTCACGTCGGCCAGTTTTAATGTGACGGCGCCCGCCCTGACGGCCAGCATCACGAGCACGGCCACGAGCCCGACGAGCATCTCACCGATTCCGGTGACGGTGACTTTCTCGGAAGCCGTGAGCGGCTTTGTGGCCGGCGATGTGAGCGTCGGCAACGGTACGCTGTCGGACTTTGCCGGCTCGGGCACGACCTACACGTTCAGCGTGACGCCGGCCGGCAACGGCGCGGTAACGGTGAACGTGCCCGCCAATACGGCTATCGACGCCAACAACATGGGCAACTCGGCCGCCCCGCAGTTCAGCATCACCTACAGCCAGGCGGTGACGGCGGCCCCGGTAGTGCTCGCACCGGCCAACGGCAGCCTGCTGGCCACGGCCACACCCACCTACTCGGGCACGGCCCCGGCCGGGTCCACCGTGACGGTGATTGTCGATGGCACATCCATCGGCACGACCACGGCCAACGGCTCCGGCAGCTGGAATTTAAGCCAGCCCACGGATTTGGCCCAGGGCAGCCACACGGTGCGGGCCACGGCCCAGGCCAGCGGCTCGGCCGTGAGCGCTAGCAGCAACACCAACAACTTCACGGTGGATATGGTGGCTCCGCAAACCAGTATTGCATCGGCGCCGCCCGCAAACACCAATAGCACGACGGCCACGTTTAGTTTCTCGAGCAACGAGAGCCCGGTAACGTACCAGGCCAGCCTGGACGGGGCGGGCTTCACCACTACGGCAAACCCGCGGGTTTACACCGGCCTTGCCGATGGCAGTCACACGCTGTCAGTGCGCGCCGTGGATGCCACGGGCAACGTGGATGCTACCCCGGCCACCTACTCTTGGAACGTGGACACCACCATCCCAACGGTGGCTATCAGCAGCACCGCCACGAGCCCGACGAGTGCCTCGCCGATTCCAGTGACGGTGACCTTCTCGGAAGATGTGAGCGGCTTCGTAGCTGGCGACGTGAGCGTCGGCAACGGCACGCTATCGGGCTTTGCCGGCTCGGGCACGACCTACACGTTCAGCGTGACGCCGGCCGGCAACGGCGTGGTGACGGTGAACGTGCCCGCCAATACGGCTGAGGACGCGGCAGGAAACGGCAACTCGGCCGCCCCGCAGTTCAGTATTCAGTATACTGCTCCCATAACAGTGGCAGTCTGGAACGGCAGCGTGAGCACCAACTGGTTTACGGCGGCGAACTGGACCGGGGGCTTGCCCACGGCCACCATCGATGCCACCATTCCGGCCGGCGCGCCACGCTACCCCGTGCTGGCCGCCGGTACGGCATCGGCCAACGGCCTGGCTCTGAGCGCAGGCGCCAGCCTCACCCAGAACGGCGGCCTCCTCGACCTGAAGGGCAGCTTCGTAAACAACGGTTCTTTTAGTACCACCGGCGGCAGTGTGGCCCTCACCGGCGCCGCCAGCCAGGCCATGGGCGGCAGCGCCCCCAGCACCTTCTGGAACCTGAGCGTGGGCCCCAACGGCGCTTCCCTGACTGGTACCGCTGCCGTGCAGCGGGTACTGACATTGGCAGGCAGCCTTACTACCGACGGCAATTCTTTCACCCTGCTCTCGAATGCCGCCGGCACGGCGATGGTGGTGAACAGCGGCGGAACCGTGGTGGGTAACGCCACGGTGCAGCGCTACATCAATCCCGGCCTCAACGCGGGCGCGGGCTACCGCCACTACAGCTCGCCCGTGGCCAATAGCACCGTGGCCGACCTCGCGACGGCGGGTTTCGGGCCGGTAGTGAATGGGGGCTACAACACGTCGGCTACGCCCACGGCGGTCAAGCCCTACCCCACGGTGTTTGGTTACGACCAGAGCCGCCTAGCCACGACCAGTAACAACCTGGCAGCTTTTGATAAAGGCTGGTTTTCCCCGGCTGCGGCCACCGCAGCGCTGGCAGTGGGTCGGGGCTACACCGTGAATCTGCGGGCCAACCAGGTCGTGGATTTCGTGGGCACGCTCAACAACGGCGACCAGACCCTGAGCCTGGCCCGCAACAGCGGCGCCACGGCCGCTGCGGCTGGCTGGCAGCTAGTGGGCAACCAATACCCCGCGCCGCTCGATTTCAGCCTTGTAGCAGCCAGTGACCGGCCCAATCTCGACGCGGCCATGTACGTTTTCGAAAGCACCAGCCAGTACAACGGGCAGTACCGCAGCTACATCAATGGCCTCGGTAATCCCGTGGTCACCATGGGGCAGGGCTTTTTTGTGCGGGTGAGCGAGGGGCAGACCACGGGCAGCCTCACGTTCCGCAACAGCCAGCGCCTGACCACCTATCAGGACCCCACCTTCCGCCGTGGCACCACCGAAACGCGCCCTTTGGTGCAGCTGCAGCTGGGTGGTCCCGCCGCGGGCCCGGCCACCGATAACACCCATGTTTACTTTGAAGCCGGCGCCACGGCCGGCCTGGATTCGCAGTTTGACGCCGTGAAACTGGCCAACTCCACGGGCCTGAACCTATCGTCGCTGGCGCAGGGCTCCGAGCTATCTATCAACGGCTTGCCGCTGCCCGTGAGCACTAGTCTGGTGGTGCCCCTGCGGGTGCGGGTGCCCGCCACGGGAACGTACACGCTAACGGCCCTGCAAGTGCTCAATTTCAGCCCCAATGCCCAGCCCTTCCTGCGCGATTTGCAACTGAATACCCTCACCGACCTGCGCCAGCAGCCCAGCTACACGTTCACCCAGAATGCGGCGAATTCCACTCCGCGCTTCGAGCTGGTGTTTGCGCGGCAGGTGCTGGCCACTGCTTCGGCCGCGCTGGTGGCTCAGGTAGCCGTTTACCCCAACCCCGCTACCAAAGCAGTGTTTCTGGAGCTGCCCGCCGTGCTCAGCCGCAAAGCCGTGACGGCCGCCCTGGTCGATGCCCTGGGCCGCGTGGTGGTGCAGCAGGTGCTGCCCGCCGGCCGGGCCACGCACACTATGCCGCTGGCCAACGTGGCCACGGGCGTGTATTCGCTGCGCCTGCAAACGCAGGCTGGCGTGGTGGTGAAAAAGCTAGTGGTTGAATAAGATTCTTCGACGCGCCCTTCCAGCGGCCCGGTTGCAGTAGCAGCCGGGCCGTTGTTTGTTGGGGGCTTCCTCAGGCTTTCTTTTCCGGAATTTCTTTTTCAGAAGTTGAAGGAGTTGGCCGGCTGCTTTTCGATGTCGTGGTAGCCTTGTTGGGCCGCACGTTCTTTGGCCGCAGGCAGGCCCTCGCGGTGGAATGCCGTGCCCGCGCTGGTCAAGCTCTCACAGCTTGCCCTGCCGGATAACGGCCCGGTAAAGACGCAGCAGCCGGGGCTGCGACACACCCGCATAATAGAGCAGCACCAGCAGATAAAAAGTGCCTTGCAAACGGAAAACACCGTTTTCGCGGTACTTGCGGGCCGAAGTCACGATGGTGGCCGGCAGCACCCGCAGCCGCGTGAGGCGCCGCAGTCGTCGCGTTATTTCCTGGTCTTCCATCAGGTGTAAACCTTCGTGGTAGCCACCCGCGTACTCAAATATGGTGCGCTCGACAAACAGGCTTTGGTCGCCAAACCGGGCCACTTCCAGATTGAAGCGCGTGAACCAGGCATGGATTCGCAGGAACCAGTGGGGCTCATCAAACGCCAGCCGGAAGCAGCCGCAGCAAAACCCCGCCGTCACCGCCCGCCGGATATCCGTCAGGAAGCCCAGCGGCGGCAACGTATCGGCGTGCAGAAAATACAGGATGCTGCCGGCCGCCTGGCGAGCGCCAAAATTGAGCTGCGGCGCCCGGCCTTTGGTGGGGCAGGCCACCACGGTGGCCCCGCCGCGCCGGGCCCGGTCCACCGTGGCGTCGGTGCTGTGGCCGTCGGCCACGATGATTTCCACCGCTGCGTCCGTTGCAGTGCCGGCCCGGTGCAGGTGGCGCAACAGCGCCTCAATTCCCTCAGCCTCGTTGTAAGTCGGGATAATAATGCTGACCAGCGCCGGAGCAGTAGCAGAAAACGACCCCATAGCGTGTGGATTTAGGGGTCAGTTGCTAGTTGGCAGCCAAAGAAATAACTATGTCCTGACAGCTGACAACCAGCACCTAAAAGCCCAGCAAGCAAACTAATTCAGATACGGCGACTCCAACTCCTGGCCCATGCCCTTGAGCGGCTCGGTGCTGCGCCGGCCGGTGAGGCGGGTGCTCAGGGCCTGGGCCTCGCGGGCACTGAGCACGTCCAGCTCGCGCAGCCAGGCCACCCGGCGCAGCTGCGGCTCGATGAACCCCAGGGGATTAACCTGGCCGTACTCGTGGCGCAGGTAGGTTTTGGTGCGGCGTTCCAGCTCCGCCACCAGCGCCCGGAACTGTTTGCGCTGCCACGGCCGGCCGGCCAGCGTGAGGGCCAGATGGGCAGTTTGCAACTGAAAAGTGGACCACTGCTGCTCGAAGCGGAGCCACATGGCCAGGGCATTGACACCCAGAATAACTACCCACAGGTACAGCTGATTACCGGCCTCACCAGTGGCCAGCCATTCGCGCA
>JAYSZD010000198.1:0-4983 GCA_043738185.1 Hymenobacter sp.
AAGGTTAAATGGTGAGAGTTGAATGAACAAAGGTCTGTAAAATAAAACGACCAGCCTCCGGCAGGAAGCTGGCCGCTCAACGCGTACAATTCGCGGTGGCGTTGGTTACTCTACACTGCTACCATCCAGCCGTGAGTGTCGGCATTGTGGCCATTCCGAATGGCCTGTAGCGCTTCACTGACGCGCAACGAGAAGGCATCGGCAGCTGGCTGCGGTAGCGTATGATCATGACCCTGATAGCCTATGACGGCGATGGGCGCAATGGTGGCGGCGGTGCCCACCCCGAAGGCTTCCTGCAGCTTGCCATCGGCTAGTGCCTGCATTACTTCTACGGCCGACACTTTACGCTCTTCTACTGGCATGCCCCAGTCGCGGGCCAGCTGCAGTACGCTGCGGCGCGTGATACCGTCGAGGATGGAGCTGCTGAGGGCCGGCGTCACCAGCTTGCCATCCATGATGAATATGGCGTTCATGGTCCCTGATTCCTCTACGTAGCGGTGCTCGGAGGCGTCGGTCCAGATGAGTTGGTTGTAGCCTTCCTGTTGCGCGAGCTTAGTGGGGTACATAGCCGCACCGTAGTTGCCGGCGTTTTTGGCGAAACCCGCGCCACCTTCGGCCGAGCGCACATATTTTTCCTCGAAGCGCACGCGCAACGGCTTGTTATAATAAAGACCTACCGGGCAGGTGAAAATCACGAAGCGGTACGACTCGGAAGGACGCACGCCAATAAAACCGTCGGTGGCGTACATAAACGGCCGGATATAGAGGGCGCTGCCCGGCGTGTTAGGTACCCACTCCGAGTCGAGGCGGATGAGCTGGGTGAGGCCCTGCATGAACAGCTCCTCGGGCACAGCGGGCATGCACATGCGCTCTGCTGAGGCATTGAGCCGGGTCACGTTGTCATAAGGGCGGAACAGGGCAATGTCACCGTCCGCGTTTTTGTAGGCCTTCATCCCCTCGAAAATGGCCTGCCCATAGTGCAGAGCCGAATTGGCGGGGCACACCGTCATGTCGCCGTAGGGCAGCAGCTGAGGTTCCTGCCATTCGCCGTCGCGGTAGTCCACCACAAACATATGGTCGGAGAAGATCTTGCCGAACTCAATATGTTCGGGGTCCAGGTGTTCGAGGCGCGAGGCCGAAGTTCGCTGGGTCCGGATGGTGAGGGTTTCGAGCATGGAAAGTGGGTGATAAAGGAGGATGGGGGAATTGGGGAGGGTAAGCGGGGCGTGATACTTGAAACGAAAGTGGGAAGCGGGTAGTTGCTACGGAAGGCGGCGCATATACTAAAGGTGCCGACCGCCTATAAGCAGCGGTGAACTACATGCGGGGCTTCCAGGAAACTTCTTCGGCGCCCAGGTCGTGGCTCATCTGGCGGCTCAGCACAAACAGGTAGTCGGAGAGGCGGTTGAGGTACATCACCACCAGATCAGCCACAAAGGAGTCTTCGCGCAGATGAATGACGAGCCGCTCGGCGCGGCGGCACACGCAGCGGGCCACGTGAGCGTGGCTCACGGCGGGGTGCCCGCCCGGCAGAATGAAGGCCCGCAGCTCCGGCAGCTCGGCGTTCATGCGGTCCATTTCGTCCTCCAGCAGCGTCACGTCGGCTTCGTGGAGGTCGGGCAGCTTCATTTTCGACTTCTCCGGGTCGGCGGCCAAGGCCGAGCCCATGGTAAAAAGCCGGTCCTGGATTTCCTTGAGCAGCGGCCGACGGGTGGCATTCACGTCCTGGTCGCGCACGAGGCCGATGTGCGAGTTCAGCTCATCCACCGTGCCGTAGCAGTCGATGCGCAAGCTGCTTTTGGGCACGCGGGTGCCGCCAATGAGGGAAGTGAGGCCTTTGTCGCCGGTTTTGGTGTAAATTTTCATAGCAACGGAACAAGATTCAAACGAAAAACTCCCCAACTGGTGAGGCCGGGGAGTTGAGGGGGTTAGTGACTAGCGAGGGCGTGCGTGGTAATCTCTTTGTTTTCCTCGTCCGATTCTACCAGCCCGTCGCGCAGACGCACTATCCGGTGGGCGTAGCGCGCGATGTCTTCTTCGTGCGTCACCATAATAATGGTGTTGCCTTTAGAATAGAGCGCCTCGAAAAGGTCCATGATTTCGTGGCTGGTTTTTGAGTCGAGGGCGCCGGTGGGTTCGTCGGCCAGCAGCACGCTGGGGTTGTTGACGAGGGCGCGGGCAATGGCCACGCGCTGGCGCTGGCCGCCGCTAAGCTCGTTGGGGCGGTGAAAAGCCCGGTCGGCCAGGCCTACCGACCGCAGCGACTCCATGGCCCGCTCGGTGCGGTCGCCCTTGCTCAGCCCTGCGTAAATGAGCGGCAGGGCCACATTGTCGAGGGCGCTGGCGCGGGGCAGCAGGTTGAAACTCTGGAAAACGAAGCCGATTTCCTTATTTCGCACCTCGGCCAGCTGGTTGTCGCTCATGCGGCTCACGTCCTGCCCGTTCAGAATGTACTGCCCCTTGGAAGGCGTATCGAGACAGCCCACGATGTTCATCAGCGTGGATTTGCCCGAACCCGACGGCCCCATGAATGCTACGTACTCGCCGCGCGGAATCTGGATGCTGACCGAGCGCAGGGCGTGAATCACCTCCGCGCCCATGACGTAGTTTTTGGCGATGTCCGTGGTTTCGATAACGTTTGAGTTCATGGCACTGGGATTTTATTGCAGAGGAGAGGTGAAAGGGCTGCCTGAGAAGGACGCCGCCGCGGCCGCACGGGCTGCCTGGCGGGCATTGTATTCGGCTGCTAAAGTAGCATAAGCAGCCGGGGAAAGCTGCTGCCGCAGCTCAACCAGAGCATCGGCGGCGTAGTCCGTAAGCCCGGCATCAGCGGCAGCCAGCACGTAGCCTCTCAACAGCGGCAGCGAGCGGGGGTTTTCGTCGAGTCCGGCGCGCAAGGCCTCGTAGGCAGCTACCGGGTTCGACTGGCGCGTGTAGAAACAGGCCGCCGCCAGCATCGCCGGTTCATTAAATGGTGCTTCGCGCACGATGCGGCGGTAATTACGGGTGGCTTCGGCAGTTTTGTTCTGTTGCTCGGCCTGCCGGGCCCGAGCCAGCCAGTTATTGCCAACGCGGGACGAAGTATTTTCTGTCGGCTTCAGATTGCCAGCCAGCAGCTGTTGCGCCTGCCGGCCTGCCTGCCGCCGGGCCGAATCTGGCGAAGCTACCAGCCGCGTGGCTGCCGCCCGCGCCGAATCGGCCTGCCCGCTCCAGGCCAGCGCTAGCACGCGGGTTTCGAGGGCCGAAGTGGCGCCGTTACCTGCGGCGAAAGCAAGCTGGTCGGCGGCGCGCGCAAACTGGCCTTGTTGCAGCTGCCACAAGCCCAGCAGCTGCTGGTAATACGCGGTGCTGGCGTTGGTACCGGCCGCCAGTGGGGCCAGCAGCTGCCGGGCGGTTTGTTCCTCCCCGCGCCCGTGGCGAGCCAGCGCCTGCAAAAACAGCAGCTGCTCGTAGAAAGCCTCATTGGCGGGGTGGTTGGCCAGTTGCGAGAGGCGCCGGAGTAGCGCCGGCGTGAGCTGGTCCCTGCGTCGCGCCACGCCCAGCAGCACCTCGTGGTATAACCGAGCGAAACTGGCAGCATCCAACTCGATGGCAGCGACGGCGGGTACGGCAAGGACCGGGGCCGACTGGACGCTCAGCAGCTGCAGCAGCAGGTAATTGCTGGCCAGGGCCGGCTGGTCGGCTTCCACTTTCCACTCCTTGCTCAACTTCCGAGCTTCTTCCAGCAAATTCTGATTTAGCAGAAAGCCCAGCTGGTTGGTTTGACTGGGGTAGCTGCCGGGGTCCAGCTGTTCGGCCTTGTCCAGGTAAAAAGCGACCGAATCGGTGAGCGAAGTCTGGGTGAAAAGCTGCGCCAAATCGCCAGCAAGGGCGGCACTGCCCGGCTGGGCTGCCAGGCCGCGCCGCAGCACTTCCAGGCCTTCAAACAAGTCCGTCGGCTCGGTGAAATGGGTCGCTAAACGCAGGAAGACCTTTTCGCCGGGCTCGCGCACCAGGGCACGGCGCAGGGCGTTGATTTCGTTTTGGCGCTGCTGGCGGAAGCGGTAGAGCGCGGCCCGGCCTATTTGCGCGTGCAGGTCGCCGCGGTACAGCACGTCGCCGGCCTCGGCGTAATACCGCTCAGCCAGCAGCCCCAAGCCCACGTCGTTGGGATTGGCTTCGCTTTGCTGGCGGGTGAGGTCGCCGAGGTTGTTATACTCACCGGCCGCTACCTGGTCGGGCAGGGGCCGGTTGTTGCGCACCTGCACCATAATCAGCCCGCCCACCGCCAGAATGTACACTGTGTAAAACGGCAGGCGGCGCGGCTCAAACACCACCCGGTATACCCGCAGCCGCCGGCGAATGAGGGGCGCGAAGTTCATGAGCACATACGCCAGAAACGCCGCGCCCAGGAAAAGCAGCGCCAACGAGGTGAAGTCACGGGCGGCCCGCAGCAAGGGCGTATTGACCGTGGCAAAGGCATAGCCCAACGCCCCCGCCGCCGGCAAAACCAGCAGCGCGTAGAGTTGCGCGGCCCGCGTGTAAGGCACCCATTCGCCGTAGGAGAGCGCCCGTAGGCGCAGGCCCAGGCCGCCTGCCAGCAAGGCCGGCAGTAGCAGCACCAACGGGTCGAGCTGCACGCCCGGAAATAGCTCCAGCCGGCCGTTGTTCCACACCAGCCATAGCAGGGCGCCCAAATACAGGCTGCTGGCCAACACAAACGGCACCAGCCCAAACCGGCTGCCCGGCTGCTCGGCCTGGGTATTGAACCAGAGCAAGGCCCGGATATTCTCAAAACCCACCCACAGCACCACTAAGGCTACCGTTACCGCCCCGCCGGTAGTGGCGTAGGCCGCCAGCTGCAACGTGGTTTCGGCCGGTGACAGGTCACTTTTCAGGTAAAGCAAAACGCTTAACCCCAGGATTAGCACGGCGAAAATCAGCCAGCGCCACACCATTCTGAGGCCCTCGGCAAAGGCGTGAAAGCCGTAGGCCCCGCCCACC
>JAYSZD010000199.1:0-4981 GCA_043738185.1 Hymenobacter sp.
AACCAGTTTACGCGGGTGTTCATTGCCTACGGCGGGCGCGAGCGGATGCAGTTCGACACTTACCAAACCGGGCTGAGCCTGAAGCACGACTTCTCCTCAAACCTGCAAATGGAACTGCTGGGCTCGGCCGTGGTATCGCGTGAGTTTGAGTACCGTGATGTGGAAGCGGCTTACACCTTTGCCGAAATCAACCGCGACCCCAACTCGCCCGATTTCAACCAGGCGGTGCGGCAGCGCGACATCGGCTCGCAGTTCAAGAATTCGCGCAACAGTCTCAATGCCTGGATTTTTACGACTGAAACGCGGGGCCGCTGGGCGCCCGGTGGGGGCCACACCGTGCGTTGGGGTGCCAAAGTCGGGCGCGAACGCATCACCGACACGCTGGATGAGTACAGCTTTGCCGACTCCGCTGATTTTGTTCCCGATGCCCGCCGCCTGCGCCTACGCTCCGATTTGAGCCTGCTGAGTACGCGTAGCCAGGGCTTTGTGCAGGACACCTGGGCGTTTGATTCGCTGCGCACGTTCACCTACGGTGCCCGTGCCCACTACTGGACCACCAACGGCCAGCTCGTCGTCAGCCCGCGGGTGCAGTACTCGCAAATCAGCCGCCGCCGGCCCAACCGCTCGTTCAAAGCGGCTGTGGGGGTGTATTACCAGCCGCCGTTCTACCGCGAGCTGCGCGACCAGCAAACCGTGCAGCTGGGCATTCAGCAGGCTTTTCTCAACCCGGCCCTACGGGCCCAGAAGTCGTATCATTTCATCGCGGGCAAGGAAATCAGTTTTCAGCAGTTCGGCCGGCCCTTCAAGTTTTCGGGCGAGCTGTATTATAAGTACCTCACCGACGTGGTGCCCTACGACGTGGACAACGTGCGACTGCGCTACTTCGCCAAAAACAACGCCACGGCCTACGCCGCCGGGTTTGATGCCCGCGTGAGCGGTGAGTTCGTGAAGGGCGCCGAGTCGTGGTTCAGCCTGGGCCTGCTTACAACCCGCGAAAACGTGGCGGGCGATTCGGCCAGCACGTTCGATGCCGACGGCCAGCTCCTTAATCGGACTGCTAAAGGCTACATTCGCCGGCCGCAGGACCAGCGCCTGAACGTGGGCGTTTTCTTCCAGGACCATTTGCCCAATAACCCTTCCGTGCGCGGTTACGTGAACGGCGTCTTTGGCACGGGCCTTCCGTTCACACCTCCGAATGAGCCCGATTTGCGCGGTACCGACGCGCTACAAACCAGCTACAAGCGCGTGGACCTGGGTTTTTCCAAAGTTGTCGGCCTGAAGAACAACGACGCTCCCAAAGCCCGGTTCTACAGCTTCGATAGCATCTGGATGGGGCTGGAAATTCTCAACGTGCTGGGCGCCAACAATGTGGCCGGATACAGCTACTTGCAGGACGTAAACGGCGTGACGTATTCGGTGCCTAGCTACCTCTCGCAGCGCGTGGTGAACCTGCGCGTGATTGCGCGGTTTTAATGTTCGCGCTGCCGCTAATCGGGGTCGCAGTTCACGCATCTGCCCAATCCTAAATCATCGGTTGCAAAGAGGTGGACCAGGATAAGAACCGGAAAGAGGAGCAAGGCCCGTCGAATCTCTGGCTTGCTCGCGTGTTGGTTGTTGCTGATGGCGGAAACCAATCGCAGGTAGGAAGGTATCAGCCCGAAAAAGAGGAAGGCGGAAATGAAGCCCTTGCCTTCCAGGTCGTGCATTCCTCCGCCATATAATTTGATGCCGACGTCGTGAATGGAGACGGCGCCGGCGGCTAGTATAACCAGCCACAGCGGCCTGAGATGGCGCGTCGAGGATAGCAGATAAACGCCAATGAAGACGGCTACGGGTGTTAAAATAATGCCGTTTGGTGCCGCATAATAGTCCAGCGTAATATTGGCCGCGATGACAGCCGCTGTGCCCGAAAGGGTTTGCCACAGGCGCGGCTTCCGGTCTAAAGCATCAGTGTAAGGGTCCATAATCAGGGAGAATTTGCTTGTGATTACAGTCCCAAAAGTCCGGGCATGAACTGGTGCATTTCATGACAAATGTCATTTTCGCCTCACCCGAAATACCTCCTTATTACCGGCGCCGCAGCCGGCTCAGCGTTTCCGGCGCCATGCCCAGGTGGGACGCAATGTGCTGCACCGCTACCCGCTGGAAGATGGTTGGAAACTCCCGTAGTAGTGCTTCGTAGCGCTCCGCGGCCGTGCGCGAGCGCAGGTGCTGGGCCCGTTGCTCGCTCAGTACATAGTATTTTTCGATGAGCTTGCGCCCGATGAAATTGAACTCGGGAAATTCTCGGTAAAGCTTTTGAAGCTGGTCGAAATGGATGGAATAAACCGTGCCGGCTTCCAGCAGCTCCAGGTATTCTTCGGACGGCTGCTGGGTGAAAAAGCTTAGGATGGAAATCACAAAATCGCCCTGCTGCATAAACCAGGAAGAAATTTCCCGCCCATGCAGCAAGGTGTAGCCCCGCACCAGTCCGGACTCCAGAAAATAAACCTGCCGCGCCACCTGCCCCGGTTTCAGCAACAGCTGGTGCGCAGGCAGCCGCGCGCGAACCGCGGCCGCCAGAATAGCTTCCTGAAGCGGTGGGCTAAGGGGCTGCAATTCATTAAGAAACGTAATCAACTGGGACATAGAATGCAAATTTTGCCGCAATGCTGCGAGGTGATTGAAAAATTATTGGTCTTTGGCTAAAACCTTTAAATAGCGTTGCTGGTATCAATTTCCGGAAACCGAATGTCGGATTGTACCTGCCTGTTTGGTTTTCTGTTCTACCTTTGTCGCAACATGAACCGTTTAGCTTCCCTGTTTTGCTCTGATGCGACGGCCGCGCCGGTCCTGTGCGTGGCGGCAGGCAATGCGGTAGTTGTGGGCGCCCACCATCGTCACCACCATCTGTGGGAGGCCGGGTTGTGCGCCGGGTGCTAAGCTAGCACCGGCCGCCCGAGTCTCCACCTCCGCGCTCGGGGTGCGTATCCGCCGGGCTTTGTTCCAATCATTTACGGGTAGTTCTGCGGCCGGCCGGTTGGCCTCTTCCGAACTCCAATAGTGCGCCCTGTGCAGCACATCCCGCCTCTTTTACCCTTCATGCTACGATTAGCCATCCAAAAGTCCGGTCGCCTGAGCGAGGATTCCCTGTCCCTCATTCGCGAATGCGGCATCAACTTCATCAGCAGCTCTTATAAGCTCAAGACCGAAGCCACCAATTTCCCGCTCGAAATCCTCTTCCTGCGTGACGACGACATTCCGGGCTACGTGCAGGATGGCGTGGCCGACTTGGGCATCGTGGGCCAAAACGTGCTGGTGGAAGCCGGCTTTCCGGATTTGGAAGTCGAAACTCTCGGTTTCAGCAAATGCCGCCTTAGCCTGGCCGTGCCCCGCGCCGATGCCTACGCCTCGATTGCCGCGCTGCAAGGCAAGAACATCGCCACTTCCTACCCCAATATTCTGGGCCGCTACCTTGCCGAAAACGGCGTGCAGGCGCACTTGCACACCATCAGCGGCTCGGTGGAGATTGCACCCAGCATTGGCCTGGCCGAGGCAATCTGCGACATCGTGAGTAGCGGTTCGACGCTGCTCGGCAATGGCCTGCGCGAAGTTGAAACCGTGTTTCGCTCCGAAGCCGTGCTCATCGCCCAGCCCAACCTGTCGGCCGAGCAAAGCGAGCTGCTCGACCAGCTGCGCTTCCGTATGCAGGCTGTTCGCCGCGCTAAGCGCAGCAAGTACATCGTGCTCAACGCGCCTATCACGGCGCTCGACCAGGTGCGGGAGTTATTGCCCGGCATCAAGTCGCCCACCGTCACTCCATTGGCCGAAGCCGGGTGGGTTTCGGTGCAGTCGGTGGTGCAGGAAGATGACTTCTGGCACATCACCAGCCAGCTCAAGGCTGTCGGGGCCGAGGGTATTTTGGTGTTGCCTATCGAAAAAATGATTGCTTAAACGTTTGTCATGCAAGCTTATTCGTATCCCGCGCCCGGTACCTGGCCCGCCCTGCAGCAGCGGGCCGCCACCGCCGAAGCGCCTCAGGTAGCGGCCCGAGTCCGCGATATTTTTGCGCAGGTGCGCCAAGGAGGCGATGGAGCCCTGCTCGCTCTCACCGCCGAGCTGGACCGCACCACGCTCACCACCTTGTTGGTATCTGAGGCCGAGTTTGCCGCCGCCGCCGCCCAGGTGCCCGCCGCGTTGCAATTAGCTATTCGGCAGGCCAAAGCCAACATTGAAGCCTTCCACTCCGCCCAGCGCGAGCCCGAGCTGCGGGTAGAAACCATGCCCGGAGTGCTGTGCTCGCGGCGGGCAGTGCCAGTGCAGCGCGTGGGCCTGTACGTGCCCGGCGGTTCGGCGCCGCTGTTCAGCACACTGCTGATGTTGGGGGTGCCGGCCCGTTTGGCCGGTTGCCCGCAGGTAGTGGTTTGCACGCCTCCGCAACCCGATGGCTCGGTGAGCCCGGTGATTTTGTTCGTGGCCCAGCTCTTGGGTATCGAACAAGTCGTGAAGGTGGGCGGGGCGCAAGCGGTAGCCGCGCTAGCCCTGGGTACCGATTCGGTGCCAGCGGTTGACAAGATTTTCGGTCCCGGCAACCGCTACGTGACTGCCGCCAAGCAGCTAGCCGCGGCCGAATTCGGCGTGGCCATCGACATGCCGGCCGGCCCATCCGAAGTACTCGTTATTGCGGATGCCACGGCCAATCCGGCTTTCGTCGCCGCCGATTTACTTTCGCAGGCCGAGCACGGCCCGGATTCCCAGGTTATTCTACTCAGCGATTCACAAGCTGTTATCGACCAGGTTCAGGCCGAGGTAATCCGGCAACTGGCCACGCTGCCCCGACGCGACGTTGCGGCAGTGGCTTTGGACAACAGCCGGGCCGTACTGCTGGCGGATGCGGCCAGTATGCTGGCGTTTTCCAACCAATATGCGCCGGAGCACCTCATCCTGGCTACCGACGATGCCGATGTGCTGGCCGCTCAGGTTACCAACGCGGGCTCGGTTT
>JAYSZD010000200.1:0-2037 GCA_043738185.1 Hymenobacter sp.
GGGTAATCAAGAAGCCATTGTGGGCCGGCGCTACTACTAGCAGGGCCATTTCTGGGATTTGCCGCTGCGTCATGAAACGGTTGCGCTCGTCTACCAGCAGCCAGCGGCGGTCGTGCCGCAGCCCGCGGGGCGTCACCTCGGCTTCGGCCACCGCGTAGCCGCCCAATGATTTAACCGGGTAAAGAAACAGACCAGTGAGTGTGAGGGAAGCAGCCATGCCGCAAAAGTACCCGCTGGTGGGGGAATAGTGGAGGAGTGGGTTTGACGGTTTGCCCAGATAAGTCGCGCAGTTGAGGCATCAGGCCCACCATCTTATCATTACCTCAGCTCACTCTACCACCAACACATCGGCCTGGCGAACATACGCTTCGCCTTGCTGCCACTTCACCCGGTACCAAATATCCTGGCGTCCGAGCACTAGCAGGCGGTCGCCCAAGGCAGCGGTGCTCAGCCACGGGGCAGCGGCGCTGGGGCCGGCCATGAGCACTGCCCCGGACCGGGCCACGAGCCCCGCCGGCTTGGGCCGCAGGAAATGCAGGTAGGCGCCCAGCAACCCGATGTATGCGGCATAGGCCAGCCAAGCCCCGCGCTGCCCCCGGCGCCACAGCAGCCAGATGGCCGCCACTACTGCGACACCAAGGAGCACCTGCAGGCCGGGATAGTAGTAGCGCTGCGCCTGCACACGCACCTCCTGCTGCCACGTGAGGGGGTAACCCACGAGCCGGTGCTGGGCCGCCACGGTAGCCAGCTGCCGCCAGGTGCGCACGCGCGGCTGGCGGGCGTAGGCCATGCTCAGGTAGAGCAGCGCTGCCGGATAGTGTCCACGCTGCTGCTGGGCATAGGCCATTTTCAAAAATAATTCGGGCGAAGCCTGGCGTTTTTGCCACACCTGCTGCTTAAAAGTGGGCATCGCTGCCGCGTATTGCCCAATATTAAACAAGGAATCGGCTTCCCTAACGCTCATGGTTGAAGCAGTGGGCGCCAGAAGCGAATTTTTTTTTGAAATGGTTTGTGCGCTCAAATCACAGACAGGCAGGGAGATTAATCCCAGCAAAAGTGCGCGCACTAATGAAGAGGAGACTTTTTTTTGCGTCAAGGTTGTGTAGTTCGGGAGGTGGTAGTACTTTTGTGCCACCAAAGAAGGAAACGCTCTTCCAAGGTGCAAGGTACCGATTCTGTAGCTCAGCTGGTAGAGCAGTACACTTTTAATGTACGGGTCCTGGGTTCGAATCCCAGCGGGATCACAGCAAAAGCCCCAATCTGGAAACAGGTTGGGGCTTTTTCTTTGGGATAGTGGCCACAGCTGCGGCTGGTTTTCGGGCACGGGGTTTTGCATGCTATCCAGAATGAAAAGGCCCCGCAGAAGACTATTCGGCGGAGCCTTTTCCTGGCATCGTGCAACAGGCTACTTCAGGAGCTCGTGCAGCACGGTTTGCATGGAGATGGTACGGTTGCCGGCTTCCTGGACGATGAGCGAGCCGGGGGCGTCGAGCACAGCGTCGGACACTTCTACATTACGGCGCACGGGCAGGCAGTGCATGAATTTTGCCTTGTCGGTGTAGACCATGTGCATAGGCGTGAGCATCCAGCTGGCGTCCTGCGTCAGAATTTGGCCGTAGTTCTGGTAGCTGCTCCAGTTTTTGGCCTGCACGTAGTCGGCGCCTTCCAGGGCCCGGCGCTGGTCGTATTCGATGCGGGCGCCCTTGGTGAATTTGGCGTCCAGCTCGTAGCCTTCGGGATGGGTGATAACGAAATCAATCCAATTGATTTCCGAGAACCAGTCGCAGAACGAATTGGGTACGCACTGGGGCAGAGCGCGCACGTGCGGGGCCCAGGTAAGCACCACTTTCACGCGCTCCTTCCGCTTGGTTTCGGCCACGGTGATGAGGTCGGCGAAGGATTGCAGGGGGTGCAGGGTGGCGCTTTCCAGGCTGATGACGGGCACGGTGGCGTACTGCAGTATTTTGTTGAGGACGTCCTCGCTGTAGTCGGCCTCGCGGTCCTGCAGGGTGGGAAAGGTGCGCACGCCTAGCACGT
>JAYSZD010000201.1:0-4975 GCA_043738185.1 Hymenobacter sp.
AGTCAAACATCAATCTATTGAGGAGCCGTGTGAAGCGAAAGTTTCAAGCACGGTTTTGAAGACCAGTCGGTGGGGCGACCTGCCGGCTGAGTTTAATGATGTGGGCCTCATTCCCAAGGCCAGCTTCACGGGCATGCTGCGCACCTACTCCACGCCCGAGATGCGCGAGTTCCTGCCCGATGCCCTGCGCGGCCTGTGGGCCACCATGGACACCGGCGGCTTCTCGCCTGACCTGAAGGCCCGGGTGCGCCGCTTTAACGGCAAGCTCTTCCACGACGCCAGCGCCCTGCCCCTCACCCCCGACCAGATGGCCCTGCTGCTCAAAGCCGCCGAGGCCGACTGGACGGAGGTGGAGCCCGCCATCTTCGGCACCCTGCTCGAACGCGCCCTCGATCCCAAGGAGCGCCACAGCCTGGGGGCCCACTACACCCCGCGCCGCTACGTGGAGCGCCTGGTGCTGCCCACCGTACTCGAACCCCTGCGCCGGGAGTGGACCGCCGCCCAGGCCGCCAGCGCCCGCCGCCTCGACGAAAACCAGCCCAAGGAAGCCCGCCAGGAGCTGGTGCGCTTCCTCACGCGCCTCACCTCGCTGCGCATCCTGGACCCGGCCTGCGGCTCGGGCAACTTCCTCTACGTGACGCTGGAGCACCTCAAGCGGCTGGAGGGCGAGGTGTTGGCCGCCATCAACGCCTTCGGGCAAACGGGCCTGCTCGACTTGGGCGGAGGCACCACCGTGTCGCCGCGGCAGCTGCTGGGCCTGGAGCTGAACCCGCGCGCGGCGGCCATTGCCGACGTGGTGCTGCGCATCGGCTACCTGCAGTGGCACCTGCGCACCCACGGCATCACCCAGCTCGCGGAGCCCCTGCTCGACGAGTACCAGAACATCCGCCAGCAGGACGCCGCCCTGCGCCACGACGCGCCCACGGCCAGCCCGTGACCCGCTGGGACGGAGTTACAATGAAAATTAATCCCGTCACGAATGCCGAAGTGCCTAATGAAATGGCACAGGTTACCGTGCTGGATTATCCTAATCCAGAGCCTGCTGATTGGCCGAAAGCTGACTTCATTGTTGGCAACCCGCCCTTTGTTGGCATGAAAAAGATGAGGCTTACGCTTGGGGATGGTTACGCTGAGGCACTACGCAAAGCCTATAAAGACAATGTCCCTGAGTCATCCGACTTAGTAATGTATTGGTGGCACAAAGCCGCTGAGCTACTCCGAGATAATGAGATTGAGCGTTTTGGATTTATCACAACGTATTCCATTACGTCAATTTTCAATAGGCGTGTTATCGAGCCTTTCTTGGTAAATGAAAAATCCCCCATTTCGCTTGACTTCGTTATTCCCAACCACCCGTGGGTAGATGGAGCGGATGGAGCAGACGTTCGGATTGCAATGACGGTGGCCGAACGCGGCCAAAAGCAGGGCAGACTGGTTACCGTGACCAAAGAAACACCAGCGGAAGATGGCGCTATTGATGTTGAGCTTAACGAATCTGAAGGGCAGGTTAATTCTGACTTGACTATTGGAGCTGACGTTACTGCTACTACCGTTTTGAAGTCAAACGAAGGGCTCTGCTATCTAGGTGTCAAGCTGTATGGCAAGGGTTTCATATTGAATGCTGACGAAGCGGCTGTGCTTACTGCAACTAGCAGCAACCCTCTGGTCAAAAGATTCATCAGTGGACAAGACCTGACTCAAAAGGATAGAAACCTATTCGTAGTTGATGCAGATAGAATGACGCTGGACGAATTAACATCCAAGCACCCTGATGCTTTCCAGCGCTTGTTTCTACAAGTCAAGCCAGAACGTGACCATAATCCGCGTGAGGCCAAACGAGTACGTTGGTGGTTATTTGGTGAGAATCAGCCATCAATGCGGAAGGCTCTAGGTGGCATAACACGGTATATAGTCACGACCGAAACAGCCAAGCACAGGTTATTTCAGTTCGTACCTAATGATTGGGTTTCGGAAGGCAAAGTCGTTGTTGTTGCGTCAGATGACATGTATCTACTTGGCATTTTGTCAAGCAGAACACACACCCTTTGGGCAGATATAACGGGCGGGAGACTAGGCGTTGGCAATACGCCCATTTATAACAAGTCCCGCTGCTTCGACCCATTCCCCTTCCCCGCCGCCACGCCCGCGCAGCAGACCCGCATCCGCGAGCTGGCCGAACAGCTCGACGCCCACCGCAAGCGCCAGCAGGTCCAGCACCCCAGCCTCACCCTCACCGACCTCTACAACGTGGTGGAGAAGCTGCGCACCAACCAGCCCCTCACCGCTAAAGACCAGACCGTGAACCAGCAGGGCCTTGCTTCCGTGGTGCTCAGCCTGCACCAGCAGCTCGACGCCGCCGTGGCCGAGGCATACGGCTGGCCCGCCGCCCTGCCCGACGCCGAGATTCTGACGCGTCTTGTGCACCTCAACCACGAGCGGGCTCGCGAGGAGGCTAGCGGCCACGTGCGCTACCTGCGCCCTGCCTACCAGGCCCCCGGCACCGAGCAGGCCACTTTGGCACTGCCCGCAGCCGCAGCTACGGCAGCCGCCGTCACAGCCACCGGCCCACAGGTCTGGCCCACCGAGTTGGCCCAGCAGATGCAGGCCCTGCGCGATGCCCTCCAGCAAGCCACCCAGCCCCTGAACGCCGCCCAGGTAGCCGCCGGCTTCAAGCGCCTCAAAGCCGACAAGGTGGAGCCACTGCTCGCCACGTTGGCCGCGCTGAGCCTGGTCAGGCAAACCCCGGAAGGAGCTTACGCGGCTTAGCCTGGGCAAAAGCTTATCCGCTCATTCGCATCCGGCAGTTGGTTTTCTACCGGGCTATTTCCCGCTGCGCTGCGTCGACCCCGCACAGGTCGTCGCAACCCCTTTCCTGTGCTCTACCTTTCTGCTGATGCCCGTTTCTACCTACCCGCTGGTTCACATTCCGTTGCTGTTGGCCCACGCGCACGAGGCCGTTCCCTTTCCGCCCTGTGCCCCCGTGCCCGTCGCCCCACCCGTCGCGCCAGCATCGCCCCGCATTTTCCGGCTTGACCCGGCGATTCGGTGGCTGGCGCTGGCCCTGGTGTTGCTGGTGGGGAGTATGGTGGCGTCCGGCGCGGGTGCTCTGGGGCTGCTCATTGGCATCGGCGTGTGCGTGATTTGGGTGGCCACCCGCCGCCATTACCGGTTGCGCTACGCCCAGCAGCAGCAGGCGTACCACGAGGCGGGCACCATCTACGCCGCCTACTTAACGCGGCTGGCCCGCTACGAACAGGAACAGCATGCCTTTGCACTGGCTGATGACCTGCCCCGGTTCCGCCGGGAGCGGATGGCCGGATTGCTGGCGACCACACTACAGCCGCAACCCATTCCCGCTGACGTACTGGCACCGCCGCGAGGTCGTAGCGAGGCCGCCTTTCTGGAGCACCTGCGCCAGCACTTTGGGGCAAACACCATTTTCGTTAATTGCCGCGTCCCCGTCGACGACCCGCGGCTGGGCACGCGCTGGTACTTCCCCGACTTTGTGTACCGCGACGCATCGGGCCTGTGCATCGACATTGAAATTGACGAGCCCTACGTGTGGGCCACCGGCCTGCCCCACCACTGTCTGGGGCAGGACGAGGACCGAAATGCCTTTTTCCTGCGCAAGCAGTGGGCCGTAATCCGGTTTACGGAGGAACAGGCCGTGCGCCAGCCCTTGCTCTGCTGCCAGGTCATCGCAGCCGAGGTGTTTGCCCTGACGCAGCGGCACTACGCGGCCCGTTTCTACTGGGAGCGCTTGGTGCCGGTGCCCCAGTGGGATGAAGCCCACGCCCGGCGGATGGCTGTCCATCAGACCCGGGCCACTTACCTGCCAGTCGCGCTGGCTAGGCCGTAAACCGGGGGAAGCCGCCAAACGGGTTCCTGGTTGGTACTGCGACCATGCTTTCGCCCACTGGCTGATGGAAGAACGTAGGCGTTCGAAAAACCCGGTAGTGAAAGGCCCGCCAAACACACGTTTGGCAGCCCTTTCTGGTGTAACCGAAGGCCTTCAAAAATCTGTAGTAATTCGAGTGTTTAATAAGCCTACTCGAGCTTGCCAGGGAATATGAACGCGCTGGGGCTGAGCACTACGTCCGTTTCATAAATGGTGGCCTCCTGCTGGGCCTGGGGGCGGTGGATGTCAACGAAAAAGGCACCCAGGTCTAGGTATTGACCGCTGGGGCCACCAAAAACGCCATCATCCCTGTGGGCATGCACTTCGTGCTGGGCTATAACAACATCAACGTGGGCGCTGCCGCTGGCTATGACCTCATCACGGGACCTAACAAGGGCGAGCTGTGGACAGAGCTTATCGTGGGGTTGGACATTGTTAAATAGCAGGCTGAACCCAATCCCACATAGCCTGGAGTAAATTGCTATGAATTTACACGTTGGTTTACCCAGCAGATTTTATCCGCACTCGGAGCGTCAATTACTTCTCTCTGGGCTTGGGAGTTCCTTACGCAAGTATCGCCGGATGTCTTCAAGAGGTTCTGGGTACTCCCCCGTAAAGTACTCGATAATCAGTGGGTCCTGCGCGAGAAAATTCGTAGTCAGCTTCATCCAGATTTCCACGCTGATTCGCCCATCAAGCCGGAATAGCTTCTTGGACTTCGCTTTCACCTGATTCAAGTTCTTGCGGTTGTAATTAAAGTCAGATGCTCGGCGGGCCATGTACTCCTCAATGTCATAGAAATGCATAGCTCCATCGAAGTGGCGAAAGTATCCAGTCGCTAAGTCGTACTCAGCATGAATATACCGGGCCATGTAGTAATCAGTCCCCTCATGCTCAACCATGGTGTTCTCGTCCAGGAACTCCTCGGCGTAAAACGTTTTAATTCCCTTGGCGGTACGCCACTCGATATCTAGGGAAAAATGAGGTGGTCGGGTGAAACAGGAGAGAATTGGGTGTTAATTTCCCAACTCCATGGAAAAAGCCCCTCCCACGAAGCGGCCGCGCTATGATGCGGCC
>JAYSZD010000202.1:0-2035 GCA_043738185.1 Hymenobacter sp.
CACCGAGCAAGCCACCTGGCAGGCCGCCCGCGACGCCACTGCCCATGCCTACGCACCCTATTCCGGATTTCAGGTGGGGGCGGCCCTGCTGCTGGCCGATGGGACCATTTTCCGGGGCACCAACCAGGAAAACGCGGCGTATCCTTCGGGCCTCTGCGCCGAGCGCACGGCCCTCTTTGGCCTGGCCGCCAGCCAGCCGGGACACCCCGCCATCGTGGGCATGGCCATCGCGGCCCGCCCTACCGCCGGCGACTTCGGCCCGGCCCTGCCCTGCGGCGCCTGCCGCCAAGTGATGCTGGAGTACGAAGCCCGCCAGGGGCACGCCATTCCGCTGCTGCTGCCCAGCCGGGCGGGCACCATTCTGCGCTTCCCCTCTTTGGCCGCTTTGATGCCCTTCAACTTTTCTGCCGACGACCTGCCCACAACCTGAGCCCGGTATGCTCAGTCGCCTGAGGTCGAAAGCTCCCCGGCACATTTTCCCCAGCCCACACCCATGACGGAGCACCACCTCGCCGTAACCCGCACCGCCCGGTACTATCAGCTGGGTGAATTATCAGCCGCTACGCGGCAGATTTGGTTCGTATGCCACGGCTATGGGCAGTTGGCGGCTTATTTCTCGCGGCACTTCGCCTTCCTCACCGAAGCCGACCCGCACACCGTCGTCATCGCCCCCGAAGGCCTATCCCGTTTCTACCTCCGCGGCAATGGCGGGCGTGTGGGCGCGTCCTGGATGACCAGCGACGACCGGCTGCACGAAATAGAAGACCATATCAGCTTCCTCAACCAACTGGCGGCGCAGGTGCTGGCCGCGTGTCCGGCCGAGGTGCACACCACCCTGCTGGGCTTTTCGCAGGGCACCGCCACCGTTAGCCGGTGGCTAACGCGGGCTCCCTTTCGCCCCCACCGGCTGGTGCTCTGGGCCGGTGGCTTCCCCGAAGATATTGCAATCCCCGACGCCACCCGCCTGCTACGCGGCATCGACCTCACGCTCGTCCTCGGCACCCGAGACGAGTACATTTCCATCGCGAAAATGACCGAACAGGGAACGGTGCTTCAGCAACTCGGATTATTTCCCCGCCTGCTTACCTTCGACGGAAAGCACGAACTCAACCGCGCTGTACTGGAAACAATTGCGGCAACTCCGGCCAACGGCTAAACTGCCACAGAGGCTGACGCGCATCTCTGACGCGCGCCAGCTCGTCCAACTTATTACTTGCGGATGATGGTGGTGGCGGCACCTTGCGCCCCGGCCAATATCAGCACTTCGGCAATGGTGACGTGCAGGGGCCGGGTTACCATAAATACGATGACCTCGGCAATGTCCTCGGGACGCAGGGGCTCAAAGCCCTCGTACACCTTGGCGGCCTTCACGTCATCACCCTTGAAGCGCACCCGCGAAAACTCGGTTTCCACGGCACCGGGATTCACCTCCGCCACCCGCACGCCCGTGGGCAGCAGGTCCAGACGCATAGTTTTGGTGAGCATGGCCACGGCGGCTTTGCTGGCGCAGTACACGTTGCCGTTGGCGTAGGCTTCCTGCCCCGCCACCGAACCCACGTTCACGATAAATCCGGTTTGGCGGGCCGTCATGCCCGGCAGCAGCGCCTGCGTCACGTTCAGCAGCCCCCGCACGTTGGCGTCGAGCATCTGGTCCCAGTCAGCGGGGTCGCCGGTCTGAATTGGGGCCAGGCCGTGTGCGCCGCCCGCGTTGTTCACCAGCACGTCGGGCGCCTGCAGCGCGGCAGGGAGCGTGGCCACCGCCGCCTGCACCGCCGCCCGGTCCCGCACATCAAACACCAGCGGATGCACCGGCACGGGAGCCAGCTGGGCGGCCAGCTCCTCCAGCCGCTCGCGCCGCCGCCCGGTTATCACCAGTTGGTAGCCGGCGCCGGCCAGCGCCACCGCAGTGGCGCGGCCGATTCCCGAAGAAGCTCCCGTAATGAAGGCAGTTTTCATTGCTGATGATTGCAGGCCAGCCGCCCGCTCTAGTTCTGAATGTTGAGGTAAAGCGTCACCGAATTGGTACTCATGCGCT
>JAYSZD010000203.1:0-2033 GCA_043738185.1 Hymenobacter sp.
GAGCGGCGTGCGGGGCCGGGCGCCTGCGTCGGTCATCTCGGGTTGCAGCAGCGCCAGCAGCCGGGCCGGAAAAGTTGGGCTGTCGGCCAGGTTGCTCCACGCGGGGCTGAGGCGGGTAGCGAGGTAATAAATTGCGCCCTGGCCTCGCGGCTGCCGCGTCAGCACGGCCCGGTCCCGGCCATCGGCCCAAACCGGGTACGAGGCGTTGGTATTCGAATCAGCCGCCGAAGCACCGCGCCGAAAAATAGTGACCGGCACTTCGTCCGCGCTGGTTACGGCCAGCCGCGCCTGGTCGGCAATACCGGGCCCGGCCGCTTCCCGCCAGACCTGCGTGCCCTGGCTCACCACTGAGTTCCAAGCGGCCGGCAACGGAGCATCGGCCAGCCAAAAAAGCCAATCCGGCGGATTAGTCGCGCTCGGCGGGCGGGCGGTTGTGGTGAGGGCCAATGGGGCGAGCACGCCCGCAGCGGCGGCCCGCAACGCGGCTTGCAGGTAGCGGGCATCGACCGCGTAAGCCGGGGTCATGTAGATAACTATTCTAATCGGCTGGGAGCGGATGGCAACGGCTTGGGCCACGGTATCAGCGGTGGGCGCAAGGGGCCCGAGCTGGTCGCCTGCTGCTGTAGTCACCACCTGCAATGCGGGCAAGCCAGCTACCCGCACTACGCCTCCCGGCTGGGGCCGCGTCACGGAAGTTATTCGGAAAGCGGTCTGGGATTCGCTGCTTTGACCTATCAATAAGCGCAGGCTATCGTCCCGCACGGCGGCGGCCTGGAGCCAGATATCGGAGGCCCCGATTGGCAGCGGCTGCCATGTCACGGTGGCGGGGAGGCGCGGTTGCGTACCGCCAAAATCCCGCAAAGCAGCCGGAGTAATTACGTAAATCGGCTGTCCGGTAAACGTCTGGGTCGCCTGCTGCACCCGGCTCCACTGCTGGCCAGCGGTTTTGGTGGTAGCTGTCAGTACCCGTGTACTATCGCGCTGCCCCACGGAGTCGGCCCACAAAGCAGCCAACGACATTTTGGGGAAGTTCGGGGCCAGCCACCGCAGCGCGTAGCCGCGCTGCCGCAGCGAATCGATGGTGGGCCGCAACGCGTCCAACGCGGGAGTTCCTATCAGCTTCGGGCTCACTAGCACCTGGCCTCGGCCGGCGGGCTGCGCTTGCTGCCACACCGGGCCCGCCAGCACCACGGCTAGCACGGCCAGCAGCGTGGCCCGCAGCAGTAGCAGCCAGAGCTGTTCGGGTTTCAGGTTGCGCAGGCGGCGGTTGGCCCCGGCCGCCAGCCAGCGCAAGCTGCCCACTGCTACTTCGCGGCCCGGCCGGCGGTTCCACAAGTGAATGGCCACTGGCACCAACAGCCCCAACAGGGCCAGCAAGGCAGAAGGGGAGAGAAGCGTGAACAAAAGGCGGGTTTAGTATGGAATCAGAACAGGGACGCGGAAATGTTCCGACAATTGCAACCAGCCCAAAAAGCGCGGGCGCGAATCAGCAACCCGCACATGGTACCACCGGGTGATTTTACTTGATGTAAAGCATTTCGGAAGCAGCACTGCTTCAAAAATAGCTTTAAGAAAGCAAACAGGAGGCTTTGCGGCCTGCTACAAACCGTTTAAAATGCCTTTCAGGTCGCGGACTTTTTCGAGGGCGCGAAACTCAACCTGCAGCGAGCGGACCCGCGCCCGGTCTTCAATCGTTAATTGGCTGCCTACCTGGTCGTAGCGGGTGTTTAGCAGGTTCAGCACGGTGTTGGCTTCGGCCCAGCTGGTAGTGGTCCATTGCCTGTGCTGCACGCGCGTCGCTTCCACGAGGCGGGCGTAAAGGTCGGGCAGGGCGCTGGCCATGGCCCGGTTGATAGGGGCGGTGCTGCCGAGCAGGCGGCTTTGCACCTCGTTCACCGCACTGTCGCGGGCCGTTCCCATCAGCACTTCCGCTATCACCGGATGGCCGTTTTCGGCGGCCCAGACTTTGTAACGGGCTTTCTGGCCCAGATACTCGCGTCGCGACTGCGCCGAGAGGCTGTCGGTGGCCCCGT
>JAYSZD010000204.1:0-2033 GCA_043738185.1 Hymenobacter sp.
ACCATGTGGCTGGCCCTGGCCGCCATGCTCATTGCCAGCCTGGGCGGCGTGGCCTTTGGCGTGGCGGCGGCGCTCCGGCCCCAATCGGTGCTGGACCGCACGCTGGTTACCACATCGGTATTTGGCATTTCGGTGCCCTCGTTCGTGGCGGCCATCGTCATTGCCGTCACGTTCGGCTTCTACTGGAGCCACTGGACGGGCTTGAGCCTGACCGGGCAGCTCTACGAAACCGACCCCTTCACGGGCCAGCGCCAGCTGGTGCTGCGCAATCTGCTGCTGCCGGCCGTGGCACTGGGCATCCGCCCGCTGGCCATCATCACCCAGCTCACCCGCTCCAGCATGCTCGATGTGCTCAGCCAGGACTACATCCGCACGGCGCGGGCCAAGGGGCTGAGCCAGACCGCCACCGTGCTGCACCACGCCCTGCGCAACGCCCTGAACCCGGTGGTGACGGCCGTATCCGGCTGGCTGGCTTCGCTCATGGCCGGCGCCTTTTTCATCGAGTACATATTCAATTGGAAAGGCCTGGGCACGGTGACGCTACGGGCCGTCGAAAATCTGGATTTTCCGGTGGTGATGGGGGCTACCTTGTTTGTGGCCGCGCTTTTTGTGCTGATAAATATTGCGGTCGACGTGCTATATGCTCTGCTCGACCCCCGTGTAAAACTTAGCTAACCCATTCGTGAAACTCTTCCTCATCGGCATGCCGGGCTCGGGCAAAACCACCTTGGGCCACGCCCTGGCCGCTCGTTTCAAGCTGCCTTTCCTGGACCTTGATGCCGAAATTGTGGCCCGGGCCGGCCAGGTTATTCCGGCCATTTTCCTGGAGCATGGCGAAGCCCATTTCCGGCAACTGGAAGCCGATACACTGCGGGAAATTGTGGCCCGCCCGGGGCCACTGGTGCTGGCCACGGGCGGTGGCACGCCCTGTTTCCACGACAACCTGACGGTGCTGAACGCCAACGGCGTGACGCTATGGCTCGACGTGCCGGCCCCCCTGCTCATGGCGCGGCTGGCTGTGGGGGCCGAAACGCAGAACCGCCCCCTGCTGGCCACCAGCGGCCCCACCGAAAAATGGCTGCACGAAACCCTAAGCACCCGCAAACAGTTTTACGAGCAAGCCCGGCTGCGTTGCGCGGCCGAAGACTGCACTACCGACGCGGTAACCGCACAGCTGGCTGCCATCGGCCTGGTGCCGGGCTAAGATGGTGAAATACCGCTTGGTGCGTAATTTTGCCAATTCCTATCGTACAACGTCCGTTACCTCTATGCAAGCAATATCCCCTAAAGAACCCCAGACCAGCCCCACGCCTACCCTTACCGCACCTCCCGTTCGGCCCAAGCACAAGGGCTCGGCGCAGCTGTTCAAAAACCCTGTTCTGGAGCGGCTTTCGCATACGCACATTGCGCTACCCGTAGGAATCTTCGCGGCCACGGCCGCTTTGAGCCTGTACTATGGCCTCACCCAGGGCTTTATGACGGGGCTGGCTGCCTTGGGGCTTTTTTTGGTTGGCCTGTTTGCGTTCACCTTCGCAGAATACGCGGTGCACCGCTACCTGTACCACATTCCGGCCACCACGCCGGGCCGGGCCAAGTTTCAGTACACTTTTCACGGTGTGCACCACGAGTATCCCAAGGATAAGACGCGTCTGGCCATGCCGCCCATCCTTACGGTCTTTGTGGCGTCGCTGCTGTTCTTTATTTTCCGCTTCACCTTTGGCTCATACGCGTTTGGGCTGCTTTCGGGCTTCACTTTTGGATACGCCATGTACCTGTTTGTGCACTACGCTATTCACGCCTACGCGCCCCCCAAGAACTTTTTGAAAGTATGGTGGACGCACCACAGCCAGCACCACTACCGGCAGGATGAAGTGGCCTTTGGCGTATCAAGCACCCTGTGGGACCACATTATTGGCACCATGCCCCGCAAGAGTTCCGGAGAAAAAGCGGCGGCTTAGGCAGTACCAAGCGCACAAAAAGGCGCGGCCCCATTTCGGGGCCGCGCCTTTTTTATGGATAACTGGTGTTATGCA
>JAYSZD010000205.1:0-4962 GCA_043738185.1 Hymenobacter sp.
CTGCCGTGGCCGCCGTGCCTGCCGTTATGCAGTCGGCCTCGCCGCAAATGCTGCCCATGATTTTGCTCACCTTCTGCCTGGTGCTGTTCGTGACCATGGCCTACGGTCCCATTGCGGCCTACCTCGTCGAACTGTTTCCCACCAAGGTGCGCTACACGTCGCTTTCGCTGCCTTATCACATTGGCAACGGGGTATTTGGGGGCTTCGTGCCGTTCATCGCTACCTCGCTCACGGTGTGGGCCGCTACCCAACCCGAGGGCACGTTCAGCAAGGACAACAGCATTTATATGGGTCTGATATATCCCGTAGTCATCGCGCTGGTATGTTTCTTTATTGGCTCCATCTACATGAAGGACGTGCGCAACGTGAAGCTCATGGATGATAATCCTTCGACCACCTAAGCACCCCCACAGGGCCTTACGCACCTGAAAAAAGCCGTCGGTCTCAGGGCCGGCGGCTTTTCCGTTAAATTGGAGGGCGGCCGGAACGCAACCCGCCGCGCCGCCCCTGTATTCTGACCCCAAAACTCCCATGCCAAACCGCACCCGCCCCGAGGACCTGGAGATTCGGCGGGGCCAGCGGCTGCTGTTCCTCACGATGTTGTTTGGCGTGCTGCTCACCTATCCGCTGTTGGGCGCTTTCGACCACGACGTGCGCCTCGGCGGCATCCCGCTGCTCTACCTCTACATTTTGGGGCTCTGGATACTACTGGTGGCCGTGACCGGCTACCTGGTACGTAAAATTGACCACAAACCCGAGGAGTGAGGTGTCTGGCTGCCGGCCCATCCGCATTTTTGCCTCCCCGCTTTCGCCTGTTCTGCTTATCATGTCCAAACTGCTCGTCGTTGCTTTTTCGTTCGGCTACCTGGCCTTGCTCTTTGGCGTGGCCTACGCCGCCGAGCGCCGGTCGGCCGCGCGCAAAAGCCTGGTGAGCAACCCCTACATCTATGCTTTGAGCATGGCCGTGTACTGCACGGCCTGGACGTATTACGGCAGTGTGGGCCGCGCCGCGCATCACGGCCTGGAGTTCGTCAGTATTTATATCGGGCCTACTTTGCTGGCGCCGGCCTGGTGGCTGGTGCTACGCAAAATAATCCGGGTGTGCCGGCAGCAGCGGCTCACGTCCATTGCCGATTTTATTTCGGCCCGCTACGGCAAAAGTACCTCGCTGGGTGCGCTGGTTACCGTGGTGTGCGTGCTGGGTATCGTACCCTACATCGCCCTGCAAATCAAGGCCATTGCCATGTCCTTCGTGACCATGACAGGTAGTGGTGGCGCCGGGCCGGAGGGCACGGCCCCGGCCCCGGCACTCTACACTACGGGGGCGCTGGCTGTGTTCACCATTTTTTTCGGGGTGCGCTCGGTAGAAGCCACCGAGCGCCACGAAGGCATGGTGCTGGCCGTAGCGTTGGAAAGCGTGCTGAAGCTGGTGGCCTTTCTGGTTTTGGGGATTTTCGTGACGTTTGGCCTTTTTGGGGGCTTTCGGGACTTGTTTGACCAGGCGGCGGCGGTGCCCGCCCTGCGGCAGCTCTTCACTCTGCAAGGCGCGGGCGTCAGCAGTAGCGGGTGGCTCACGCTGCTGCTGCTGAGCATGTCGGCCGTGCTGCTGCTGCCGCGCCAGTTCCAGGTGTCGGTGGTCGAAAACGTGGACGAGGACCACCTGCGCAAAGCCATGTGGCTTTTTCCGCTCTACCTCATCGTTATCAACATTTTCGTGCTGCCCATCGCGTTTGGGGGCATGCTTAAGCTCGGCGGCAGCGGCATCGATGCCGACACGTTTGTGCTGGCGCTGCCGCTGGCCGCGGGGCATTCGTGGCTGGCGCTGCTCACGTACTTAGGCGGGCTTTCGGCGGCCAGCAGCATGATTATCGTGGAAACCATTGCCCTGAGCGTGATGATGAGCAACCATTTGCTTATGCCGCTGCTGGTGCGGGTGCCCGCCGCCCAGCCGAAGCTGCAAACCCGCTGGTTTGCCTATTTGGGCCGGGTAGCGCTGCAAAGCCGGCGGCTGGCCGTGGTGGTGGTGCTGATGCTGGCCTACGGCTACTACGCGGAGGTGGGTAAGCTGCTGCCGCTGGTGAATACCGGGCTGGTGTCGTTTGCGGCGGTGGCGCAGTTCGTGCCCGCCGTGCTAGGTGGCCTGTACTGGAAAGGCGGCACGCGGCGCGGGGCCACGGCGGGCCTGCTGGCGGGCTTCGGCGTCTGGTTTTTCACGCTGGTGCTGCCCACCATGGTAGGGCCGGGCAAGCTTCCGGAGTCCATTTTGACGGCCGGGGTGGGGGGCATTGCCGGGCTGCGGCCTTTCGCCTTGTTCGGGCTCGAAGGCCTGGATTACCTGTCGCACGGCCTGTTTTGGAGCTGGTTTTTCAATATTGGTTTGTACCTGGGTGTGTCGCTGGCCCAGCCGCCCACGGCGCTGGAGCTGCGGCAGGCCGATGTGTTCGTGGACGTGTTTCAGCGCCGAAGCCTGGCCGAGGAAGTAGCCGGCTGGCAGGGCCGTACCCCGTACCCCGACGTGCGCGCGCTGCTGCTGGGCTTCCTGGGGAAAAAGCGCACCAACCAGGCCCTGCGCGCTTTCGGCACCCGTTTTCCCGATGCCCTGCCTCCCACCCAGCAACAGCAACAGGATGGAGAGTCTACGCCATTACTTGGCCACTCCGTCACCTTTTCCACCGCTCCCGCCGACCCGCGCTTGCTGACCTACGCCGAGAAGCTGCTGGCCGGTAGCTTGGGCCCGGCTTCGGCCCGGATATTGGTGGCTTCGGTGGCCGGGGCCGAGCAAATAAACTACGACAACGTGGTGGGCATGCTCCGCGAAAGTCAGCAGCTGCTCGAAGCCAACCGCCAGCTGCAGAAGCAGTCGCGCCAGCTTCAGCGCCTCACCGACGAGCTGCGCGGGGCCTACGACCAGCTTCAGGCCCTTGACCTGCGTAAGGACGAATTTCTCTACACCGTGACGCACGAGTTGCGCACGCCGCTCACCAGCATTCGCGCCTTGGCCGAAATCCTGGCCGACAATCCCGACCTGGACGAGCCGGAGCGCCAGCGCTTCCAACTCACCATCAGCCGCGAGGCCGAACGTCTGACCCGCCTCATTTCCCTGGTGCTCGACCTGGAGAAATTTGAGTCGGGCCAGGCCACGCTGGAGCGCCTGCCAATGGCCGTGCCCGAGCTGCTGGAGGAGGCCGTGGAAGCCGTGGGCCAGCTGCTGCGCGACAAGCAAATCAGCCTGGAAATCGACCTGCCCGCGCACGTTCCCGCCTTGCCCGGCGACCGTGACCGGCTGATGCAGGTACTGGTCAATCTGCTCTCAAATGCCATTAAAGCCTGCCGGGCCGACGGGGCGGGCCGCATTCGGCTGGCCGTGATGTATGCGCCGGCTTTGGGGGCGCATGCCGAAGTCCTTACCCTGGTGGTGGCCGACAATGGCAAGGGCATCGCGGCGGCCGAGCAGGAGCATATTTTCGAGAAGTTTTTTCAGGCCCGCAACCAGACCACCCGCAAGCCCGAAGGCACCGGGCTGGGCCTGGCCATTACCAAAAAAATTATCGACCTGCACCACGGCCGGCTGTGGGTAGAAAGCCAACCCGACCAGGGCGCGGCCTTCTTCATAGCGCTGCCCCTGGCAAGCATTTCCGAACTTGCCCCACAACCTGCCTGATTTCCCCGCCTCCTACCCGTGAGCCATGAAAACACCCCACATTCTGATTGTTGACGACGAACCCAATATCGTGATGTCACTCGAATTTCTGATGCGCAAAAACGGCTACGCGGTGGGCATTGCCCGCAACGGCACCGAAGCCCTCGCCGCCATCGCGCAAACGCCCTACGACCTGGTGCTGCTCGATATTATGATGCCCGACGTGGACGGCTACCAGGTATGCCGCGAGCTGCGCCAGCGGCCCGACCGGGCCGGCACCAAGGTCATTTTCCTCTCGGCCAAAAGCCGCGAGGAAGATATCAGGAAAGGGCTTGAAGTAGGGGCCGATTTGTACATTCCCAAACCCTTCAGCACCCGCCAGCTCATGGAAAAAGTCCGGGAGCTGTTGGCCCTTTCGGCCTGAAGCCGGGCCTGCACTTCAGCGCTGAAAGTGCACCTGCATATTCCCACTGCCCATTCTCACCCAATCCCACCCGCCATGAAAACTGCCTGTTCCTACGCCGCCACTTACGCCGCCAGCCTGGCCGACCCCGCTGCCTTCTGGCTCGCCCAGGCCCAGCAGCTGCAGTGGCACACGCCTCCCGGCGAAGCCATTTTTCAGGATGCCAACGGTTTTTACCGGTGGTTTAATAAGGGCACGCTGAACACCTCTTATCTGTGCCTGGATTTCCATGTGCAGCACGGCCGCGGCCAGCAGCCGGCCCTGATTTACGACTCGCCCGTCACCAGCACCCAGCGCACCTACACCTACGGCGAGCTGCTGGAGATGACGGCGCGATTCGCCGGGGGCCTGCGCGAATTGGGTGTGGCGCTCGGCGACCGGGTAATCATCTACATGCCCAATTTGCCCGAAGCCGTGGTCGCCATGCTGGCCTGCGCCCGCCTCGGGGCCGTGCATTCGGTGGTGTTTGGCGGGTTTGCGCCCCACGAGCTGGCCGTGCGCATCGACGACGCCCGGCCCCACGTCATCGTGTGTGCGTCGGGCGGGATGGAGTTTGACCGCGTGATTCCCTACAAGCCGCTCGTGGACGAGGCCCTGGCCCTGGCCACGCACCAGCCGGCGCATGTGGTGGTGCTGCAGCGCGATTTCGTAACGGCCGAAATGCAGCTCAAACGGGACGTCGACTATCAGGAATTGCTGCGGGCGGCGCCCGTCGCGGCGGTGCCGGTGCCAGCCACGCATCCGCTCTATATTCTGTACACCAGCGGAACCACCGGCCGGCCCAAGGGCGTAGTGCGCGACCACGGCGGCCACGCGGTAGCCCTGCTGTTCAGCATGAGAACGGTTTACGGCCTAACGC
>JAYSZD010000206.1:0-4957 GCA_043738185.1 Hymenobacter sp.
CGCATCATAGCGCGGCCGCTTCGTGGGAGGGGCTTTTTCCATGGAGTTGGGAAATTAACACCCAATTCTCTCCTGTTTCACCCGACCACCTCAAAGATACCCTCCTACCGGATAACGATTGCCGAACCGGACGTCAATTACCTGCGGTCGCAGGAACAACTCGAGCTATTCACAAAAGAATGGCGAGCCTTGCTTACGAAAATTCGCCTAACCCACGGCGAAAAGTGTGAAGTACACGTCTTTCCTGCTGTACCTAATTCGGTGGCGGTTGAAATGGGTCGTGCTCTGCTGCCGAAGATAGACCCACCGATGCACCTATATAACCGCAATGAGCCCGCTGACGTTTTCCGGTATGTTATGACCATCGCCTAATGCTAATTGCCTAGTCCGTTTTTTATGCCTGACACACCTGATAGTCCCCGGCTTTTCACCTTAATCCGACGTGCCGATGAAACCGGAGTAAGCGGTACCGGCCGCGTGCTGGATGGCACCATCTTTCATACGGGACAAGTGGTGGTATGCTGGCGGTCCGACTTGCGGTCTGATAAGCCTGGGTTCAGCAGCTTGGTTATCTATAGCTGTTGGGAAGCTTTTCTGGCCATTCATGTAGCGCCTCATCCTGCCGAACAGACGGAAATAGTATTCGCGGCAGTCCCTCAGTTCAATGGGCAAGTGTAGTCCTGCCGCTTACAACTGATTGAAGCCTCCGTCACAAAACCATTCGTCTTCGGCTAAGGCGGCATAGCAAGCGTTTTGCCAAGAATTAAGCTGGATGGCACAACGGGTAGCGGCTTGGTCACGCAAGTGTGCTTGTACACCGGCCATTCCGCTAGCTATATGTAACAGGGATAGACTAAGCAGCTGATTAGCTAACTCCTCAGCTGCGTGTGAGGCATAGAGGGTTCCGAGCTTGAAGAGGCTAAAATGGTTTCTTACCCGGTCAGCTAACACCGATTCCCCAATGGCGGACGGCTCCACAAAAAATTCAACAGCTGCTGGATTGGTATGGTGCACACGGGCCTTTAGCCACGAAACCGTTTCCACGTTATCAAAATATGGGTGCAACGTTACCTCAGCAGCCGAAGCGGGTAGCTTATCCAGCTTCGTCGTGTTGCAGTCTTTACAAGCGGGCACCAAATTAAGCGGGTTTACCACTAGTGCCGAGTGCGTAGTTTTGGGCAACTGATGGTCGAGTGTAGAAACCGTGCGCTGATTGCAAAGCGGACAGCGGCCATAAGCGGGAGCGGCTAGTAAAGCATCGTATACAGGCCGCCCCGGCGTATCGGCCTTCGCCATACGGGAGGTGTACACCTTCTCCATCTCATCGGCATGCACATCGCCGTTGAGTAACCCTTGTTGAGGCAACAGGTGCACCGTACCCGCCCGGATAGCATTCTCAAGATTGACGGCTTCTCGCTCAACCAGCGTTGCCACTGCCTGAAGCCGCCTCTTTAGGTCGGCACTGCGCACCCTGCTAATGCACGTTTCAAATACGTCCTTAGCTAGCAGCAAAGGAATCGGGAGACTACGCATTGACCCTTCTCAGCGATTATTCTGGCTAATAGTAAGTGCCCGCACCAGTGCTTTAGCTTCCATGCCCAACTGTCCGGAAAATTGCTCCAAAACAGCAGCGTAGCTCCCTTGCTCCCGCACCGCCTCGCGTAGCAACTGGTGAAAACCAGCTTCCGTCACCTCCAGGCCAAATGCTTCACGCGTCAGAATGCCCACGTTTTCACCGAAGGTTTCCATCTCGGGCCGCTCGGCCAGTAAGGTTAAGCCGTGGCGGCGCAGCTTCCACACGCAATTCTTCGGCACTTCCTGGAGCACTACCGGCGAATGGGTGGCAATAAGCGCTACCCCGTTACGATTGACTAGCAAGTCAGATAAAGCCCGCACAAAAGCCGCTAACAGCGGTGGGTGTAGGTGTGCTTCCGGTTCGTCAAGCAATACTAATGTGCGTTCCTCCACAGTTTCTACCAGGCGCACAATTGTCAGCAACACAATTTTGTGGCCGGAACTGAGCCGGCCAAACCACTTTCCTGCTTCGACGCTTACCCGCTGCTCGGAAGCAGAAGTAGCAATTGATAACTCGGCATCCGAACCGGTTTGTGCAAGTAGCTCGCGGATACCGTTATCTCGAAATACAGGGTCGGTTTCAAGAGCGGTTACGGCCCGGCGCAATCGGTCGAGTCGGGCTTTGCGACGGCAGGCTCGTAAGCTGCTAGCAAACTCTTCTTGTAGGTCTTCGTGGCTTTTGAGGCCACTTACGGCGCCATCCGATTGGGCAATTTGTTTCAGGCCCACGTAGGCATATTTCAATCCGGAAAGGTCGGCCTGACCTTCGGGAAGCGGGTCGAATGGGTCGAAGGCACTGAACGTAACCGAGACAACGTTGGCAAATAGGGTTTCTCGGATTGCCGTCTTACTTTGGGCAAGAAAGGTCCCGCCCTGACCCTTTGGGGTAGGTTCCTTAACCAAAGCTTGTGTCATGCCCTGCAACAAATGCGTTTTACCGACTCCGTTGCGTCCAATAATCACGTGGACATTAGTAGGCGGGTTAGAATCTGGTAATACCTCAAAGGTGAGGATGGTAGGTGGTTGACCGTCTCGTCGCTGACGGCTGATGCTAGGCAATTGATAGGCGAAATTATATTTCGATAAACGCTCGCCTCCACGGGCCAGCCGTCGAAACTGACCTTGTACCGTTAAGATTGGAATATCGCGTAATAAGGAGCGCTGCGTGACCGCCTCCTCGATTGACCGCTCGTAGCTTTCCTGACTGTATGCAATGTCGTGCAGCGCTCCTAAAATCAGTTCGTTGAGCTCATTGCCTAACTTTTGCAGCTTGCTGTAAAAGGAGTCGCTCTGCCCCAGCGAGAAGAATTGTTCGGATAGGTACTCGAATTCGTCGGGCAAATCAGTGCGGACTGTGTCTGGCAACTGGCCTACCCGCCCAATCTTGACTTGCCCAATATCGTGCTCTCTCCCTTCAGCATCAAATACCGTTAAAAAATGAAGCGTCACAAAGCTGTAATCGTTCCAGCTATTCGTTGTCAAGCGTGCTGTAAGAGGCTTGGGAACAGGCATTTTTTTCCGCCAATGCTGAACGATAAATCTCATAACAACAAGATTAATGGCTTAATTAAGAATTGAATAAGCTGTTCGCAGGAATATATTTTATGAAATGGCTTTTGCCAAACGGATGCTCAGTCCTGAATTAAAGCCTGCTGGAACGGCTGGGCCCCGGTACTGGCCGCTGGGACTGTGGCGCAACAACTGTAGTACGTGTTGCGGGTCAAGTTTTTGGCCCACCTGATAGCGGGAAGCCAAGCGTTCGGTGCTCACTTCTTTGGCTCGATATACCTCGACCTGAATTCCGGCCTGGATAGCCCGGTGGCATACACCGCGCATGTAAAATGCGTTAAACTGTCCTGCGGCGAACGTAAAAGCAGCATTGATGGGCACCCGGCGGGTGCCCGTGCTATATGGCTCGCGCTCGGCAAAGCACTGCTGCAGCGCAGTCGTTAGGCTATCTTCGTTCCCCGTGCGAACAGCCTCGCGCAGCAGGTCCGGGTAGCGCTCCCGGCCTTGCAGCGTGAAGCGTTGGCTTAGGTGCAACTGGCTAGTTTTAATGGCCTGCTCCACCTCGATGAGCATGTAGCGGCGCGTTGTTTCATCTAAATTGTCGAAGCGGAACATCCTTTGTATTCTAGTGGTCAATAGGCTACTGCTACCTTTACCGATGAGCAAACGTCTAATTGTGCTGTGTGACGGCACCTGGAACAAGGCCGAGAACATAGACCGGGGCAAGCGCAAGCCCACCAACGTGATGAAGATGGTGCGGGCCATTCAACCCGTGACCCCGGACGGCACCGTGCAAGTTACCTATTATGACGAAGGGGTGGGCAACAATCCGGGCCTGGACCGGTGGCTGGGCGGTGGCGTCGGGGCGGGACTCGACCGCAACATCCGCGAGGCATACCGCTTTCTGCTGTACAACTACGCGGCCGGAGACGCGATTTTCTTCTTTGGCTTTAGTCGCGGAGCCTACGCCGTACGAAGCCTGGCAGGCCTCATTCAACACCTGGGCCTGCTACCGAAAACCCACGATTTCTTCGTGCCCGAGGCCTACGCGCTTTACCGCCAGCGCCCACCCGCCGAGGACGACCAGACCGCCTGGCAGCGGCAGGTAGACGCCTTCCGGGCTACCCACCAAGTCCAAACCATTGCCATTGATTTCGTGGGGGTGTGGGACACGGTTGGAGCGCTGGGCTTGCCGTTGAATGGGTTCTCACTGCTCAATCGTCGTCGCTACCAGTTTCATGACGCTCGGCTCAGCCCCATTATTCGCCACGCGTACCACGCTTTGGCCATCGACGAGAAGCGGGGCACGTTTCAGCCTTCGCTTTGGGAAAGTCCGAGTGTGGGCCAAGTTCTGGAACAGCGCTGGTTTGCCGGCGTGCACACCAACGTAGGAGGCGGCTATGAGCGCGACGGATTGGCAAACTGTTCCCTGCACTGGATGAAAGACAAGGCTGTGGCGCTAGGATTAGGCGTGGATGAAAAATTTCTCAGCTACTACAAGCCTTGGTTCGGCGATGAGCTACGGGATTCCATGACATGGGTTTATCGCCTGCTGGGCCAACAACTCCGACCCATCGGCACCGGCCACCATACCCATGAAATCGTGGACGAGAGTGTCCGGCGGCGAGAGCAGCATGCGGCGGCGGCTTATCATCCGGCCAACGTGCCACCGGTGGCTTAGCGCTAGAATCATTCAATCGTTGCGCGCCTGCGGTTTCCTATTTAGCTTGGTCGGCAATAAGCATCTATCTGTGCTCTTTATGGAATTTAGCGTACCCGATTGGCGGGAAGAAACTTCGTTTGTTTCCGCTCGCAAGAATACGATTACCCAATTGCTGCGGCGGGGTAGCAAGCTAACTTCCGTGACTGCGAC
>JAYSZD010000207.1:0-2027 GCA_043738185.1 Hymenobacter sp.
GATGCCCGCATCGCGGATGCCCTCCGGGACTGGCCCCCCGAAATCCGGGCGCTGTCCAACGCCGAGTTCGGCGAAAAACTCCGTTCGCGTCGCGCCCAGTTGCCGGCCGTGGCCGCCCGGTTTCACGCCTTGCTAGCCCAAGACGTGGAAATTCCCGGCACCGACGCCCCGGAGCGGTTCGTGGTAGAAGGCCTCGGCAACGGGCGGGTACGGGTGAGCGTGTTTCGGCGGGATACTACCCGTGCCCTTCTGGGGCAGCGCACCTTTGCGGCCCCTGCCACCCGTCGGCTGGCGCTGTTTGGGCTGGGGGGCGACGACGAGTTCGTGCTGCGGGGCTCCTTACCGCCCGGGCTGCGTGTGGAGCTGCACGACGGAGCCGGCCGGGACCGGGTGGTCTTGGCTCCGAACCTGCGGGCCTCGCCGGCGGTGCAGGTCTACGACAGCGGGGACGGAAACCTTATGACCGGGCCCCGGCAATCCGTAAAAGTCCAAGCTTATCAACCCCGGGCTGAAGAGTTTGACGCGGCCGGCTGGCTGCTCCGTCACCGCCTGTACTAGCCCAACCGCCTGTGCCAGGGGCCCGGGAATTTTGCTGGAGCGAAGTTTCTGACCGTCAACTCTTGTCCCATTCCCCATGCTCATCCATCCCGCCGGCAAGGAACTAGAGTCCCTGCTGTCGCCTCGTGCCCAGCAGAATTAGCAACTAATTTGGGTCTTGATTTTATCAGGCGCAGCAGACTGCTCATCCAATCATTGTATGCCTCTGGAGTGACTGCCATGATTTAAGTCGGAGCCACCAAATGCAACCTTTGGACTAAACTTTTAACCAAAGACGCTCTTCCCATTGGAGCTATTGCTGGCCGGGAGCCTGTCTCAGCCCCCATCTCTGCACCTTTCTTACCTTTAACGCACGCCTTTTGCCTATGCCCTTTTCAAAAAGTCTGGAAAACGAACGTGAACTGTCGGTCCGTGCCCAGCGGGACTTAGTGCTGATTCAACAGGCGTTGGACGGCAGTGCCAAAGCTTACGAGGAACTGCTGCGCAGCTATCGCCGGTCAGTGTACCACATCGTGCTGAAAATGGTGCGCGACACGGACGACGCTGACGACGTGACCCAGGAGATTTTTGCCAAGGCCTTCCGTTCGCTGGGGCGCTACCGGGCTGAGTTTGCGTTCAGTACCTGGCTGTTTCGCATAGCCACCAACCATTGCATCGACTTTATCCGCAAGCGCAAGCTTAAAACCCAGTCCTTAAACTCCGAAATGCAGTTGGGCGACGGGAAGGGAATGCTGCTGGAGGTAGCGTCTCAGGACCTGAATCCCCAGGATGCGTTTGTGCGCCAGCAGCGCATCGAGCGGGTGCAGCAGCTGGTCGAGCGCCTGCCTGCCAAATACCAGCAGCTGGTGCGCCTGCGCTATTTCGATGAACTGAGCTACGAGGAGATTGCTGTGGAGCTGCGGGCCCCGCTGGGTACGGTGAAAGCTCAGTTGTTCCGGGCCCGGGAATTGCTGTTGGACATGGCCAAGCACAGTCAAGGAACTTTCTAACGCTTTGCTATCCGCTGACTCAATGTCGTCGCTGCCTCAGCGCCACGCATAGTACCATGGCTACCAGAACTACCACAAATGCCCTGGCAGGAGAGTATCAAAAAGTGTGGGTCAGTTGCGGTCACCGAACCCACGGCCACTATCGGGGCAAGCCATGTCGGTATCCGTTCAGCCTGGTTGCCCAACACTTTATGATGCTCTCCAGGCACCAATAGTTTCTGCCTCATCTGCCACCGGAGGGCAGTACATCCGCTGTTGAATAACCAGCGCCGAGAGTACCGTGAGTCCGCCAATGGCCCCCAACGCCGCCCCCAGGCCAAAGGCGTCGGCCAGCACGCCCGTGAGCAACGCCCCGATGGCGTAGCCCGCGTCGCGCCAGAAACGGAAGATACCCACGCTGTGCGCCCGCTGCGACAAGGGCGCGTACTCGGCCACGGCCGCCAGAAAAGTGGGGTATACCAGCGCCGTGCCCGCCCCCAG
>JAYSZD010000208.1:0-4951 GCA_043738185.1 Hymenobacter sp.
TAGCCCATCATGCTGCGCGGAGTCGGGGCATTTCTACCGCAGTAGTGAGTGGTCACGCTTTACTGTAATTCTATCTTGTCTATTTCCAGCCTGAAGTTCTCGGCCTTCCCATTGCCTACTAAAAACCGAATTTCCTCAATCTTATCGGCATCGAAGTTGGGCTGAGCTAGTTTGTTGCCGCGAAAGCTGGGCTCCATTCTGTTCAGCGGAATCTCGATGGTTTGCCATTCCCCGCTGGTTTTGAAGGTATATATGTAGGAGGCTCTGTCCCTCAGATTGGCTTTTATTCTGAACTGGTATTCCTTGCCGTCGCCTTTCAGGCGGATGCACGCCATGTCGTAGCCGTTAATGGCTCGGGGTGCGAAATGATATTGGATGGAAGCAAACCCGCCGTTATTTTTCAAGGAAACATCGCCGGTAAAAACCGCATGGCCCGCTTCGTTTCGCGTGAGTTTGCTGGAAGATTTTCCACCCATCACCACGTCGTTCTCTACTTCCCATCCGGACCAGTCGGAAGAAGCGCTAAAATCAAAAAGAAGCAAGCTGCCCATGAGTAGTACTGTTAAAAATGAGGCGTTCATTGCTGTAGCCATTGTGTGCGGTGGAATAGGATTGGATATGCTTTATAAACAAGCGCTTCGGCTTCAGATGGTTTCCAGTCGCTTGGTTTCCCAGTGGCGTTGTAGCAGTTTTATGAGTGGTGTGCCTGGTCGCCCGGTTATACACCTGTTTTAGCCTTCTCAGCACGACTGGCAGCAACTCTGCACCGACGGTGTGCCCGTTGCTAATTTCTAGTTCGGTGGAAAGTTCTTTTTCAGAAAGGCAAACACCAGGTCGAAATGCTTCAGGGGTTCGGCGTGGCCGCCGGCAATGGCGTGATGCTCGTAGGCATACGGAAAATGGTGGCGTTTCAGGCGGGCCATCATCTTAACACACATCGGCGTGGTGGGAGCAATTTCGTCGGCAGTGGCCGACAGCAGCAGCACCGGGCCTTTTATTTGCTCGACCCGGATGGCCGCGCTTTTTGCAGCCGCAGTATCCTGTAGCATGGCCGTGAAGGCGCCCCGCAAATCCCGCTTCATCAGGAAGGGTACCGCGGTGTCGTTCACCGGCACGAAGGGCAGTTCCCGGCCCTGGTACGTCCAGAGCGAAGTGCTGAAATGAGACGTGTGCCCCGGAAATACCGCGTGGCTCGGCACCAGGGCCACCACGCAGTCGATATCGGGGTAATAGCTGCCCAGCAGCAGCGCCAAATCGCCGCCCCGGGAGCCCCCGATAATGGCAACCCGGCCGGCGGCGACGGCCGGATTTTTGGCTGCGGCTCTGATGGCGTTGTACACCGCCTCGACCGCAATTCCATTCAGCGTATCGGGGGTGCCGGGCGCCCCAAAGTACCCGATTGCCAGAAAGGCATATCCCTGGGCCAGCAGTTGGTTCCGGGTGGCAGCCCAATGGTCGCTGGCCCAGGCGTTGCCGCCTTCGGAACCGCCCAGCCCCACCACCAGGGGCTGCTGGCGGCCAGGGCCCAGGTAGAGCTTGCTCTCAATGTTGGGAGTGGGAAGGAGGACCTGCGCGGGCGAGGAGATGGCCAGGCACAGGCCCAGCAAGAGGAACACGAAGTATTTCATGGGGCTGATTTGGTTTCTGCAAAATTCAGAAAGTCAACCGCCCGGCCATTTGACATAGGTCAAATAATTACCTTCTGGCCCGGATGCGGCTCAGCGTTTCCTGGGTGATGCCCAGGTACGAAGCGACCATGCTCAGCGGAATGCGGTGGTGCAGGCCGGCGTAGACCTGGCAGAAATGCTCGTATTTCTCGGTGGCCGAGGTAAAGCGCAGGGAGGTGATGCGCTCGATGAGGTGCCCGAACAGGCTGCCCATCGACAGGCGGGCGTAGCGCTCCATTTCCGGGTAGGTATCAAACAAATACCCCAGGTCGGCCACCTTCAGCCGATAGGCCACGGTGTCTTCCAGCGCGTCAATCGAATAGATATCTAACTGCTGCCGCATAAAGCTGCGGGGAGAGTTCACCCACTCTTCCTTCGCGCTGAAATACTCGCTGATTTCCTTGCCGTCTTTCAAATAATAGGTACGCAGCAACCCCTCCTGAATGAAAAAGCTTTCCCGGCACACGCGGCCCGTATCGTGCACGATGTCGCCTTTTCGAAAGTGGACAATGGTCACCTTATTACCCAAATCAGCGGTTAAAGCCGGACTCAGGCGGATGTACTGGCTAAAGTGGCTGAACAGCTTTTCCCTGGGGTCAGAAATTTCCGGCTCTTTCATTAGCATTGGTCGGGTGGGGTGGTAAGGCGGGCCGTAAAGTAGCACGGAAACGCACAGTCAAAGCAACCCTGCCCGCCTGCTCTTGCAGCAATTGCTGGTAAAGGCCAGCGCCTCCCGGAGCAAGGTGGCTGAATGAGGTAGTCGGCTAAATTTGGACAGAATAGGGTCTTATCTTTCGAATGTCATGAAAGACAGTCCCCAACCGATAGTAAACACAGTCCTCGGCCCACCGCTCGCTTCTCAGAGCGCATGGCTGGCTTCACGAAACCCCGCAACGTGCTCACGGGCGAAAGCCTGAGCAGCCTGGCCACGCTGCCGCTGCTCGCCAAAGCCGCCGCGGTGCTGGAGTTGCTGAAGTAGCGGCCTGTTCCGCCTGTTGTTTACAGGGAGATGCGCACACCGAAATGGTCCGAAAGTGTTTACGAAACGCATCCCCAGCTGGCGTTTCGTAAACGTTGATTCGTAAACGGGTTTCTTACACTCTCCCAGCTCGGCAGCGCCCCACGGGCACCTAGTGCAAGCCAGTTGCAAGGCATTCACCAAAAGGAACGGATGAATATAATCTCGTTTATGGCCAAGCTCTGTAATTCGCCACAGTGAAGATGCCCGTAAGCAAGACCGCCCAGATGCTGGAAATCGAAACGACAACCGACAGCCAGCCGCATGCCTTACCCTTCCGCGTGCTGAAGCACTTGTTCACAATGCGTTCCGAAATGTGGAGCTCGCGGAATTGCCACTTTTTTAACGCTCCCCACCCAACTGCCACCACCACGATGAGCATTCCAAAAAAGACTGCTTCCGACACCTTGAATCCAAAGAAAGAATATGCCAACTTCAGGAAAATGAAGTAAAAGCAGGTCAGCAAGGACGTAATAGACACGCTCACGATTCGGTGTGCGCCATTGAGCGGCCGGTGTTTATCAACTAAACGCCCCCCGCAGTATGCGCAATTAAAAAGTCGTTGCATCATTTCGTTTGTGTCACGTGCCGGCGAAGTAAGAGGCCAGTCCACGAAAAGGGTAATTATAAATAGCCTCCTCACCGCGAAATATTATGTTGTAGCTGAAGCTGTCAACAGTCGTTGCGGCGCTTGGACTGCAGCCAGCGACCGGGAGCCAGCAGCGGGCCGTTATCCGTGAGCTAATTCCAGCACCAGCGCCACCCGGCTGGGCACGTACAGGCTCAGCTGGTGCTCAAAGGTTTCGTATTCAAACGCCTCGTCCGGGCGGTCGAAGCCGCCGAAACGGCTGTTGTCGGAGGAGAGCAGCACGTGGTACGCGCCTTCGGCGGTTACCCAGAAGCGGTAGTCGGTGAAGCTTTCTTTGATGTTCAGGTTCACGACAAATACCAGCCCGCCGCGCTCGTACACCAGCACTTTGTTTTCCTCGTCGTGTTTGAGCAGGGTGGCGGGGCCGGCGGCCAGCAGGTGCTGCTCGCGCACCAGTTGCACCAGGGCTTTATCGAAGGCGCCCATCTGGTAAAATTTCAGGTCGGGGTTGTCGCCGAGGTTCCATTGGCGGCGGGCAAACTCGTAGCTCCAGTCGTTGCCTTCGCGCGGGAAGTCCACCCATTCGGGATGGCCGAATTCGTTGCCGATGAAGGTAAGGTAGGCCTCGCCGCCCGCCGAGAGCGTGAGCAGCCGGATAATCTTGTGCAGCGCCAGGGCCCGCGCCGCGCCGGAGTCGGGGTCGCTGGCTTCCATGTGCGTATAAATTCCCGCGTCGAACAGCCAATGGGCCAACGTCTTGTCGCCCACCAGCGCCTGGTCATGGCTTTCGGCGTAGGCCACGGTTTTTTCGCCGGCGCGGCGGTTGCTGAGCGTGTGCCACAGCTCGCCGAGCGGCCAATGTTCGTCGGGCGTGTGCTTGAGCAGCTTAATCCAGAAATCGGGGATGCCCATGGCCAGGCGGTAGTCGAACCCCACGCCGCCTTCCTTGATGGGGCGGCACAGGCCGGGCAGGCCGCTCATGTCCTCGGCAATCAACAGGCTGCCTTTCTTGAGCTGGTGGGCCAGCGTGGTGGCCAGCTGCAGGTACAGAATGGCGTCCTCGTCGGCACCGGGACCGAAGTAGTCATCGTAGCTCACGAAGTTTACGCCCTCGCCGTGGTGGTGGTAGAGCATGCTCGTCACGCCATCGAAGCGGAAGCCGTCGAAATGGTATTCTTCGAGCCAGAAGCGTAGGTTGCTGAGCAGGAATTGCTGCACCTCGTCGCGGCCGTAGTCGAAGAGCTTGCTGTCCCAGCCGGGGTGGTTGCCGCGCTCGCCCTTGTGAAAGTAGAGGTTGCCGGAGCCGTCGAAATTGGCCAGACCCTCGGCCTCGTTTTTCACGGCGTGCGAGTGCACGATGTCGAGCAGCACGGCAATGCCGCGGCGGTGCGCCTCGTTGATGAGAAACTTGAGGTCCTCGGGCGTGCCGAAGCGTGAGCTGGCGGCAAACAGATTGGCCACGTGGTAGCCGAAAGACCCGTAGTACGGGTGCTCCTGCACGGCCATGAGCTGCACCACGTTGTAGCCGCCGGCCGCGATGCGGGGCAGGACATTTTCGGCAAACTCGCGGTAGGTGCCCACCCGGCCCTCTTCGGTGGCCATGCCCACGTGGGCTTCGTAAATGAGCAATTCCGGCACGGCAGCCGCGATTTTAAACTTCTGGTCGGTCCAGGCAAA
>JAYSZD010000209.1:0-4950 GCA_043738185.1 Hymenobacter sp.
AGGCGCGAAGCTGCTGATGACGGGCGTCGCCACGCACAGGATGTCGGCGGCAAAGCCCGCGTGGGCAATGCCGTTGAAGTCGGCCGGCCCGGAGGTGAACGCCACCGTAAGCTGGCCCGCGGCGTTGGTGGCCGTCACTGCTCCCGCCGGCAGGTTAATGCGGTTGCCGAAGCCGGCGTTGGCGTTGCCATAGAACTCGGCCAGCAGCGGGGCGCCGGTGCTGGCCCCGTCGTAGATGCGCACGTAGTCCACCTCCTCGGGGTCGAACGGACTGGTGTAGCTGTAGGTATCAAACACGGAGAAGCGCAGCTGCACCTTGTTGCCGGCGGTGGCCGGGCTGAGCGTGCGAGTGAAGTTCAGGTTGGGCCCGTAGGCGCCGGCGGGTCCGCCCGAATCGTAGAGCGTGCCCGAGCAGGCGCTGATGCCGCCCGCTCCGCTGATGAGGTAGGCCTGGGCGCCCACGTTGAAGCTGGCCGCGCTGGTGACCGTGCCCAGCAGCGGCGTAGTGACCGAAATGGGGGCCTGCGGCGCACCAGTCGGCACCGTCACCGTAATTTGGGTGTTCGAGTTCACGGTAAAGGTGGGCGCGTTCACGCCGCCGAACCGCACGGCCGTGGCCCCCGTCAGCTCCGTGCCGGTCAGGGTGACGAGGGTACCGGCCGGCCCGCTCACCGGCGAAAAGCTGGTTACCGCAGCCACCGGCACCACAAACGCCGTGCTGCTGCTGGCCGTGCCGTTGGCCGATGTGCTGACGGAAATAAGGCCGCTGCTGGCCCCGGCCGGTACCGTGGCGGTAACTTGCGTGGCCGAGTTTACGGTGAAGGCAGGAGCGTTTAGGCCGTTGAAGCGCACGGCCGTAGTGCCGCCCAGGTTGGTACCCCGGATGATAACCACGTCAGCCGGCCGCCCCCCCGTGGGCGAAAAGCTGCTGATGGTGGGCGCCGCCACGCAGCTCACCGCCGCCACGAAGCCAGCCCCCGGCACCGAGTCATCGGAAGTGAACCGCACGGTGAGCTTGCCGGTGGGGTTGGTGGCGTACACCGTGCCGGGGCTGGTGCTGCCGCTGTAAGTGCCCAGCAGCGGGGCGCTGGTGTTGGGCCCGTCGTAAATGCGCAGGAAGTCGTAGTTCGCCTCCGTGTTGAACGAGCTGAACGCCAGCCGAACGCGGTTGGTGGTGGCATCCGGGGCAATCACGCGGGTGAAGGACTCCCGGTCCTGGTAGTTAGCCTGGCTGCCGCCCGAGTCGGTGAGCTGCCCGCCCGGGCAGGCCGCAATGTCGCCAGGAACTGAAATAAGGAAGCTGGGCACACAAGCAATGTTGGCACTAAACCCTTGGTTAGTACCGGCCGTGGCGGCGGCGAAAATGAGTTGCACAGTCAGCTCACCGGTGGGGTTGCTGGCTCTCACCAACAGCGGCACAACCGCCGTCGCGGAAGCACTGCCCGTCAGTTCGAACAAGACAGGCGACGCCGTGGACGGTCCGTTGTAGACGCGCACCAAATCGCGGTTACCCGACATGTCCACATTCGGGCGCAAATCGAAGTAATTAAAGCTTAGCGTCACCTGGCTGTTGGCCGTAGCCGGCCTGATGGTCCGCACGTTGTTGCTGTTCGGCACCACATAGGTGCCGAAACCCATGGTCGCGTACAACGTGCCGGAGCAGGTAACGATGGTGCCCGGCGTGGGCAAATAGTAGCTTTGCGCCCGGGCCGGGGCCGTTCCCAACAGCAGCAGCGCGGCCAACGTCAGGCCCCACCGGACCGGTCGGCAAATAGTAGCCCCTAGGGCCAACAGCCCCCACAGGGACAAAGCGTATAGGTGCTTCATCAAACAGGAATTAAGGGTAAAAGGCAGGGGCTACTCATCACGGACCTCGGTAAAGGCCCTTACTTTAAAACGCTACGGGCCAACGTAATCACGTAAAAGTAAGTCACGCTCTAACACCGCATGATAATAGCAATATGTCGCAGTATATTTAGTAGCCCGCGGGAGTGTGTGCTGCGAGCGAGGCACTGCTCAACATCATGTCAGTGGCTGCTCTGGGAGGCAAAACGCAACGACTGGAGTAGCTTACTGCACTGCCAGGCATAGGACCGTGCCCTACGCGCATCACCTATACGCCGCGGGAAAAAAATTTGTGCTTTCCCATTGCACCAACTTCTTGTTTGTTAGGACCGACAGGCACCAGGGACGAGTTCACGAAACTTATCTGCTCAGCGCATTTCGTAAACTTTGAATCGTAGATGAGTTTCGCAAACTCGCTGGGCGCTGCAGCGGCCTGTTGGCACCTGGTGCGGGGCAGCTGCTAGCAGTTCGAGAAAGGGAGCGTGTGCGTCTCCCCGATGACGCATGAGCAGTAATTTATTCGCTCGTGGCTGTTGCAGAACCCTCCATTAGGCCCCATTAAGCCGTTTGCCGAGCGTGGAACTGCCCAAAAATGCCATTTTTCAAGCGGTTTTAGCGTTCCGGGGACTTTTTCAGGCAGTTTTTGGAGCCTTTGCGGAGTTCTGCAACAGCCACGAGCGTTTCGTTGGACAGCAGCCGGCCGGCCGGTGCTGGCTGGAAGGTCTGCACCACCAGACGCGCTACGCCCGGGCTCATCGGCGAGCCGCCGGCCGCCACCTGCAGCAGGCTTTCCTTGAGCTGGGCAAGGGGGGTGTTTTTGAGCAAGTAGCCCACGGTTCCGGCACGCAGGGCCTCAAACACGCGCGCAGCATCGGCAAATACGCTCAACATTAGCACCTGGGCCCCGGGAAGCCGCGCGTGAATAAGGGGCAGGCCCTCGGTTCCGCTCAGGCCGGGCAGCCCGATGTCGGAGAGCACGAGCTGTGGGGGCGCGGCAGCGGTGGCTAGTTCCGCCAGAAAAGTTTCCACCGAATCGGCCAGCAGCACGCACTCAAACTCGGGCTGCGCGCTTAGATACTCGTGCAGAACATTCCGGATGGACGCTTGGTCTTCGATAATGGCCAGGGTCAGCGGAAATTTCATCGAGCAAAGGTCGGGGGCAAGCGCGCCCGGTGGTATCACATGAACATGCGGTTTTAACCTTGCAGCGGGCCCAACAGCCCCGTCCGTAAGGTCGACAAAACGGCGGAGCTATTTCTCACAAAGTGGTATCTAGAAAACCTGATTCATCGGCCCATTCCGTGAACTTGCAATCGTGGAGAGCGGCAAAAAGTGTGGGGCAACGAGGCTAAGCGGCCAGCGGCAGGGCTTGTGCTGGCAGGGGCTGAAAGCCGGGGTGCTGTTGCCGAAAACACGCTTTCCAGTCTTCATTGAGCACCTTCGTGCGGGCCTGCACCAGCACGCGCCGGCTGATTTACGGACTGATACCCAGCAGATGAACGCTGAGCCGGTAGCCCACCGCCAAGTGGTCGACAGTTGAAACCGAGGTTAACTGGGGCATGGCCTTCTCCGACAAGTACGGCTTCCCAAATTAGCCAAAGAGGCTGTCCACCAATACTGCCCCACACGTTTTGATGCTCTCCCAATGGCTACACCAGTTCCGCCAACACCGTCTTGTCTAGGCGCAAATGGTAGTAGGCCCCCGGCCGGTTCTCCACGGCCAGCTGGCCTTTAAGCTGCTGCACCAGCGCTTCCACCAGCCGGTGGCCGAAGCTCAGGGGCTGCGCTTCGCGTTGCCCGGGCGCGATGCCGGGACCATTGTCCTCAATTTCCAGCTCCAGGCCGGCGGCAGTGCTGCGCAACCCAATGCGCAGGTCGGGGCTGGGGGAGTGGGGTAGGGCGTGCTTGAAAGCATTGGTCACCAGCTCGTTGATGACCAGGCCCAGGGGCATGGCCATGTCCACGTCCAGTACCATAGGTGCCACGTCCACGTCCAGGCGTAGGGAGTGGGTGGTGTAGCCGTAGGCCCGCACCAGGTAGTTGGTTAGGTTGTGCACGTAAAGGTGCATGTCGACAATCGTGGCATCGTCGTTCAGGTACAGGCTCTGGTGAATCAGGGCCATGGCCTCGACCCGCTGCTGGCTTTCGCGCACGGCCTGCACGGCCTGCGCGTCGGTGAGGCGGTTGGATTGCAGGCGCAGCAGGCTGGCCACGATGGCCAGGTTGTTTTTGACGCGGTGGTGCAGCTCGCGCATGAGCAACGTGAGCTTGTCGGCCTGGGCCGTGATGCGCTGGTTGCGCTCTTCGATGAGTCGGCTGGTGAGCAGCAGCTGCCGGTTTTTTTGCCGGATTATCCGGTACTGCCAGCCCGCGACGCTCATCAGCCCCAGCAGCCCGAGGGTGCCCGCCAGCAGCCACCAGAACCGCCGCCGCTCGTACGCATTCTCGCGGGAGAGCGCCGTAATCTGCCGTTGCTTCTCGGCGGTACGGTACCGGGTTTCGCTCGTTACCAGCTCCTTGGCCCGCTTCTCATCCATGAGCGTATCATTGTAGGCGATGGCTAAGCGGGTGTTCACCAGCGCGCCCCGATAATTGCCCTGGCGTTCCTGCAGCTCGGCCAGCGCCCCGTAGATGCCCTGCTTGAGATATGCCTGATTATCACTGCTGCGGGCATCGAGCAGCGCCTGCCGGGCCACTTCCTCGGCTTCCGCAAACTTGCCCATGCGCAGCAGGGTGGTGATGAGATTGGTGCGGGCATACCCCAACAAGGGTCGGTCGTCCCGCTTCTCTCCGTACCGGATAACCTGCCGGAAAGCACGCTCCGAGTCAGCAAGCCGCTTTACCTCCCGATAACCGACTCCCTGGTTGAGCAGAGTGTTAAAATAGGGCCTATCGGCTTTCAGACGCTTGTAAATGGTCAGCGCCAGGTCATTGTACCGAATCTTTTCCATCATATTCAGCTGTTTGCCTGCGACCGTGGACAGTCCCCCGTAAGCCTGCGCTTCCCGGAACGGAATTGCATGAGCCTGAGCCAGCGCTAGGGCCTGCTGAAAGTACCTGGCGGCAGTCACCAGGTCGTTGCTGATGCCATAAGTGTTGCCTAAA
>JAYSZD010000210.1:0-4939 GCA_043738185.1 Hymenobacter sp.
AGCACCTTGAGCTGGTCGATGGCCGCGGGGCGGTACACGTCGCAGGCTACCAGCAGCACGGTGCGGTTCTGCTTCTTCACGTAGTTGGCCAGCTTGCCCGCAAACGTGGTTTTGCCCGAGCCCTGCAGGCCCGAGAGCAGAATCACGGCCGGGTCGCCCTTGATGGTGATGTCCTTCTTCTCGCCGCCCATGAGCTCGGTGAGCTCATCGTACACGATTTTGACCATGAGCTGGCCCGGCGAGACGGCCGTGAGCACGTCGCGGCCCATGGCAGCCTCTTTTATTTTATCGGTTACATCTTTGGCAACCTTGTAGTTAACGTCGGCATCGACCAGCGCGCGGCGGATTTCCTTGATGGTGGCCGCAACATTGATTTCCGAGATGCTGCCCTGCCCTTTGAGGGTCTTGATGGCCCGGTCGAGCTTGGTGGAGAGGTTGTCAAACACTTGTTAATTCGCTGATTAGTTGATGATATAGCGTACTGATTACCAGCACTAGGAGGCGTGGCGCAGCTGTTCTTCAACAGCCCGCAGCCGAGCATCTAATTCGGCGTTGGTGGGCTGCTGGGCCTGCTCAATGTGGCTCAGACGCAGCTGGCTGTCGTCGGTAGCTTCGGTGAGGCCGCCCACCTGGTCGAAGGTATTGGCCAGGCGGCGGTTGGTTTCCTGGTTCTGAGTCTTGATTTCGCGGATGTCGGCCTTCATTTCGCGGATATCGGCCTTGACTTCGCGCATGTCCGTCTTCAACTCCGCTACCTCGCTGGTGAGATGGTCGACCTGACCGGTGAGATGGTCGACCCGCCCGGTGAGATGGTCGACCCGCCCGGTGAGATGGTCGACGCTGGCGGTTACCTTGTCGATGCGTGCGCCCAGCTTGTCTTCCAGCCGCAGGAAACCATTGACCATTACGGTGGTTAGCTGCTCGAAACGACGGTTCGTGTCTTCGCGCAACTCGGCGTGGTCCTTGATTTGCTGGCCCATCAGGGATAGCAGCTCGTTGATTTGGTCGTTGTTCATGAGGCGCGGGGTGGCTTTGACTGCCCAAAGTTACGGCAGCGGCGGGCGTGTCTGGCACGTAGCTTTGCGTTTTCGTTCCGTTACGGTTTCCGTCGTGCCTGCTTCCGCCCCGCTTCGCCTGCTCGTCATCACTTACTACTGGCCGCCTTCGGGTGGGGCCGGCGTGCAGCGCTGCCTCAAGTTCGTGAAGCACCTGCGGCGCTTTGGCGTGGAGCCCACCGTACTAACCGTGGACCCAGCCCAGGCCACGTATCCCGTACGCGACGAGAGCCTGCTGGCCGAGGTGCCCGCTGGCGTGCGCGTCATCCGTACCGGCACGTCCGAGCCGTTTGATAGCTACAAGAAGCTCACCGGCCGCGCCGTGCCCTACGGCGGCTTCGCCAACGAGGGCCAGCCGGGGCTCATGCAGAAGGCCCTGCGCTTCGTGCGGGGCAACCTCTTTATTCCGGACCCGCGCCGGGGCTGGAACCGCCACGCCCTGGCCGCCGTGGAAAAGCTGCTGGCCGCCGGCGAAACCTTTGATGCCGTGCTCACTTCTTCACCGCCGCACTCCACTCAGCTCATCGGCCTGGAGCTAAAAAAGCAGTTCGGACTGCGCTGGCTGGCCGATATGCGCGACCCCTGGACCGATATTTACTATTACAAAGACCTGCACCACACGCCGCTGGCTGCCTGGCTCGATGCCCGCTACGAGCGGCAGGTCCTCACCCAGGCCGATGCTGTGCTGGTGACTTCGCCCGAAACCAAGCGACTGTTTCTGGCCAAGCTCCCCACGCTGCCCACGGCTAAATTCCATGTCCTGCCCAACGGTTACGACGAGTCGGACTTCCAGGAGCAATCCGCGCCGCCCACCGACTGCCTGCGCATCACTCACACGGGCACCATCACGGAGTTGTACCACATCGGCCACCTGCTGGAAGCCCTGGTCGCCTGCGCGGCCCGCCACCCCGAAGTCCCGCTGCGCCTGCATTTCGTGGGCCAGGTATCGGCCGGGCTGCGCCAGCAGGTGGAGGCCGCCGGCCTGCTTGAGGTGACCGAATTTTTACCGTTTGTCCCGCACGACGAATCAATCCGGCACCTGTTGAGCGCCTCGGCTCTGCTGATGGCCATCCCGGACGTGCCGCGCAACTTCGGAATTTTGCCGGGTAAGGTATTCGAATACCTGGCCGCAAACAAGCCCATCCTCTGCGTGGGCCCGGCCGGGTCCGACGCCGACAACCTGCTGCAGGAATGTGCCGCCGGCCAGGCCCTGCCCTACGAAGATTTCGCCCTGATGCTGGAAACCCTGGAAAGCCTCTTTGCCCAATGGCGCATCAACCCCAACCTGGACCTGCCGGCAATTAGTCACAAACGGTACTCGCGGGTGGAATTGACGCAACGCCTGGCGAGCCTGATTTAGTGCTGTGCCGGCGCTACAGGAAGAGAGGTTTCTTGCTTTTGTGCGGGTGCCAGTAGTTGCTCCAAATCCTCGGCCAGCTGCTGGCTGAATTTCTCGCTGGCCGCCTTTTGCAGGTGGTTGCCATCGGTGGTGGCGTAGGGCTGGGCGCTGTAATCGAGGTATGGAACCGCCGAAGTGGCCGCCAGCTGCCGCATGAGCTGGTCGAAACCGGGCTGGTAGGTTTGCTCCAGCTGGAGCAGGCCGGGGCCCACTGGCAGGCGCACCACGTACACCCGGCCGTGCTGCTTCAGGAGCTGAATGGTCTGCCGTAGGGCCTGCAACCGAACCGCCGAGAGGTGCTGCGCGGCGGCCAATCGATGGTAATCCAGCAGCTTACGGGCGGTGCGGGCCCGTACCTGCGCACTGTCGATGCCGATGTTCACTTCCAGCCAGCCATCCGGGTGCAGGCGTTCGGTGGCGGTGGCGTAGTCCAGCAGCAGGCGGTAGAGCGGCTTGGTCTGGAAGCGGGCAAGGTACGCCAGATTGGGATTTTGGCTCACCTGGTCGAGCTGACCGATGAAGGAATTATCTTCCGGGAAATCGCCTTCCGGCCCGGTCAGGGACAAGGACCACGGGTCGACGGCCACGAGGAAGAGGCCGTTTTTAGCATCGGGCCGGAGCTTGCGCGCAATGCTGCGCAAATAAGCGGGGCCGTAGGGCGAGTGCGTGAGCGTGAACGCGTAGTTCAAAATCGGGCCTTCAAAACTGTTGCCCAGCCCGGCCGCAAGCACGGCGGGCTGAATGCCCTGCGCCGCCCGCGAAGTCCCAATCACCAAAGAGCCGGCCGGTGGACTTGTAAAGCGCCCGTAAAACGCATCGACGCGCCCTCCCAGCACCACCGGACCCAGCACCAGCAGGCCCACGCCACTTACCACTACCAGCAGCAGCAGGCGGAAAATCAGGCGCCATCCGGCAGATGAGAGCAAGGATTTCAGAACTGAAAGTAGATAAAGGAGGTACTGTTGAAAACGCCCAGGTACAGAATCAGGAGCGTGAGGCACGCGTAGCCACTCCAGCGCACGCCAAACGGCTGCGCGGCCACCCATGCCTGCAAGCTGCGGTTGCGGCCAAAGTACTCCACTCCCAGCATCAGGCAAACGGCGAAGGCTGCGATTACCAGCTCGGGGCGGTAGTGCTGCGAAAAATCGAGCAGCAGCGTGGCCACCTGCCGCCCGTCGAGCCCGGCCCAGCCGCTCCATAGTTGCCGGCTGATGAACAAGGCATCGCCCAGAGAATTGGCCCGGAAAAACACCCAGGCATACGCCACCAGCCCAAACGTGACCCCGACGCCCAGTGCCCGCCGCAGGCCCGGATGCGCCGCCAGCCCCGTAAGCCGGGCCAGCCACTCGCGAGCCGGCCGGGCCCAGATGCTGGCCACCAAATACAGGCCGTGCAGGCCACCCCAGACCAGAAACGTCCAGTTGGCGCCGTGCCAGAGGCCGCTGATGAGAAAGACCGCCAGCAAATTACCGTAGGCCCGAACCGGCACCACGCGGCTGCCGCCCAGCGGAATATACACGTAGTCGCGGAACCAGCCCGAGAGCGAAATGTGCCAGCGCCGCCAGAACTCCGGCACCGAGGCCGACAGGTAGGGCTGCCGGAAGTTGAGGTTGAAATCGAAGCCCAGCACACGGGCCGCGCCCCGGGCCATGTCGGTGTAGCCCGAAAAGTCGCCGTAAATCTGAAACGTGAAGGCCAGCGTGGCCAGCAGCAGCACGAGGCCTTCGGGATGCTCCCGCGGGTTGTTGAAAACGGGGTTGACGAACAGCGCCAGCCGGTCGGCCACCACTACTTTCTTAAATAAGCCCCAGGCCATCAGGCGCAGGCCGCTCACCACCCGGCCGTAATCGAAGTGGTGCGTGCGGCGGAACTGGGGCAGCATGTGGGTGCCGCGCTCGATGGGCCCGGCCACCAGCTGCGGAAAAAACGCCACGAACAGCGCGAAACGGCCCAGGTTCCGCTCGGCTTCCAAACGGCCCTGGTACACATCGATGATGTAGCCCACCGACTGAAAAGTGTAGAAGGACACGCCCACCGGCAGCAGCAGCTCAAAGGCCGGCACCGCCGCAACTGGCAAATCCAGGGCACCGGCCGCCTGCACGGCCGTATCCCGAAAGAAGTTGAAGTACTTGAAAACAAACAATGTACCTAGGTTGCTCACCAGGCTCAGGTAGAGGTAGGGCCGGCGCGCCTGCTTGGTGGGCAGCTGGCTCATGCGGTAGCCGCTGTAGTAGTCGACCAGCGTAGTGGCCAGCAGCAGCAGGGCGTAGGCCGCCCGCCAGCTCATGTAGAAATAGTAGCTGGCCAGCAATAGCAGCGCCCCGCGCCAGCGCGGCGCCAGGCCATAATAGAGCCCGACGATGACCGGGAAGAAAACGAGAAAGTGTAGGGAATTGAAAAGCATTCGAAACGCGGAAGTAGCTCCGGCGGCCAAAGGTCGGGAGTGTAGCCTGGACTCTGCGAGTCCGGGCATGGAGGAGGCGGG
>JAYSZD010000211.1:0-4930 GCA_043738185.1 Hymenobacter sp.
CCAAAACTGTGGCGATGGCCAGGGCTTGCAGGGCGGTGGTCATGCTGGCCCACAGCTCCTGAATCAGGCCCTGGCTGGTGATGAGGTCGCCCAGGGCCCGGAAGACTTCGCCCAGGCTGGGGAAAAGCTGCATGGGGTAAAACACCCACAGCAGCAGTATCAGAGCCACTTGCGCAACCACCATGGAGGTGAAGACGAGCGGGCGCGGCTGGGCATTTGGGGCGAAGAGGGTTTTCATGGGGATGTAGCGTGGTCGTACCCGGAGAGACTCTGCGAGTCCGCGTCACGAGTGCAGCGAGTATCGTCGCCTGCGCCCGTTTGGGGAATGTGTTGTAGAAATTCCGGCGACGATACTCGCTGCGCTCCTCCGCGGACTCGCAGAGTCCGCGCTACACTCAGTTGCCCAGCACAATTTCTACGCGGCGGTTTTTGGCTTTGCCGTCTGGCGTGCTGTTGCTGGCTACCGGCTCGGTGGGGCCGTGGGCGTACACTTGCACGCGGCCGGCGGGGAAGGAGCTGCGGCTCTTGGCTTCCAGCCAGTGCTCCACGGCCATGGCGCGGTCTTCGGAGAGTTGCTGGTTTTTCTCGGGGTCGCCGCTGTTGTCGGTGTGGCCGTGCACGGCCACTTTCAGGCGGCCGGCCACCACGAGGTCGTTGAAGAGCTGGTTGAGGTCGCGCTCGGCGGCGGGGGTGAAGGTGCTCTGGCCCGAATTGAAGGCGATGTTCCAGGCGCGCTTGCTCACGCTCTGGCGGATTTCGTCATCGGCGGCAAACCGCTGGGTTTCGGCCGGGGCCACGCTCTTGCCTTTGTACCGGGCCTGGAGCTTCTTGAGGGGCGTCAGGTCCAGCATTTCGGTCAGGGGGACGTAGCTGGGCAGCTCCTTGGGGTAGAGCTTGCTTTGCACGTCGCCGAAGGTTTTGTACACCGCCGCGTAGATGTTGGTGCCGCCTTCATCGAGGCCAAACAGGTTCAGATTGTCGCTGAAGTTGAAGGCTTTGCTGCCGCCCAGCTCCACTACGTCGCCGTTGCGGTCGGCCTCGCTCACGCCCTTGTAGTATTTCAGCCAGTACGCGCCGGGCTTGTCCTGGTCGCCGTACACGGTGGCCGAAATGTCGGCGGCGCGGGTCAAGGCTTCGGGGTGCGATTTCACCTGGTCGCCGGCCACGGCAAAGGCCGTCATCAGGCCCAGCACTTCCTTGGGGTGGGCGTCGTACCAGCGCTTGGTCGTCACCATGATGTTGGGCATCTGGTTCGAGTAGTCCTTGGTGGAGACGATGTTGACCAGACCGCCGCGCTGCTTGGCGATGTTCACGTCGCCGGGCGTCCAGGTAGCTACGGCATCGGCCACCACGTCCACGCTCACGCCGGTGTTCTTGCCGTTCAGCACTTTGGTGCGGGCTTCGGGCTTGCCGAGGATGTATTTCTCAGCGGCCACCAGGAAGTCGGAGGCGGCCATGAAGTTCACGGCTTCGGGGTCGTAGGTGGTTTCGTCGGGATTGACCTTTAGGCCGTTGTCGGCGCACCATTTCAGGGCGATGTTCTGGTCGCCGTCGCGCAGGTAGCAGGCAATGGTTTTGCCCAGGGCCGTTTTCGGGTTGTCGAGCCATTCTTTCGGGCCCATCAGCTTGTCTTCGCCGAAGCTTTTGCCCACCGAGTAGGGGATGATTTGCAGGCTGGTGCCGGCTTTCTGCAGCTGGGTTTGCACGGCCGAGAAGGCGGGCAGGCCGTCGCCCATGATGCTCACAATCAGGCCCGGCGTTTCGGGGTTGTTTTGTAGGTCGAGGGCGTTTTTCACCAGGTCGGCCTGCATCTTGCTTACGTCGTCCTGCCGCACAATCTGCATATCGATGCCGTTGGCGGCCACGGCCGAGCCCGTGGTGCTGCGGGGGCCGCCGTTGGCCAGCATGCCGGCCATCTGGCTGTTCCAGGCCATCACCTCCCACACCACGGGCGTGCCCTTGTCGGCGGGCGCGGTGCCGGGCAGCGGGGCCAGCGGCACCACGATGTTGGCGCGGTTGCCGCCGGTGGCCGCAGGCAGCTCAATCGAGTTGAGGAGCACCGATTCGGTTTCGGCTTTTTTGAAGATGGCACCGCTGGCAATCAGCTTGTTGATGCCGAAGTAGAGCAGGCCCACGATGATGAGGCCAATTAGAATTTTACCGCGGGTTGTCATGGTATTGGTTGGATATAGCGCGGACTTTGTAGTCCGCGACCGCGCTTGGAGCGCGGGTTGGAGTTATTGAAAAGGGAGGATTTTAGCGGCTGGCCCGGTGGCGAGTGTGCGCCAGGAGCGGAGCGGCGGGTTTTGGCTGTTGCCGCGCTATCAGCTGCGTGGCGCGGTGTTGCGGGGCCTTAGCCGTCGATTCGCGGACTACAAAGTCCGCGCTACAGCAGGCATAGGCCAGCAGCAGGCTAATCAAGCAGGCTAGCATAGGCATCATCGGAGGCTTTTTTGGTGGCGGCGAAGGATGGTTGGGCTTGCGGCTTTTCGTTGAGCACGGCGTTGAAATCGCCGTTTTGGTACTTGGTGAGCAGGCGCTGGCCCTTCTCGCTCATCACGCCGTTCTGGATGTCCATCTCCTTCACGAACTCCTGCGAGTAGCGCATGGCCTGCTTAATCTGGCCGAGCTGCTGGGCCATGTCCTGGGCCACGCGGTCGGTGGCGAGGTCGAAGAAGTACTTCTTGTCCGGGTCGCCGCGCAGGATGTTCATCGCCGCGCGCATGCCGGAGCTGGTGCGCTTCACCAGCTCGTATTCGTCCTTCAGCAGGTTCACTTTGAACTTGCTGCCGTCAATCTGACGCAGGGCGGCTTTGAGAATCTGGCGCATCACCACGCTCACGTTGGCCGTGGTGGTGGCCATGGGTGTCAGGCGGCGGTTGTAGTCTTCGAGCTGCGCGGCGCGGCTGGCGTAGCTCTCGGCCATGTCCTTCTCGCCCTGGCGGGTGGCGGCGCTGGCCAGGGCCAGGTACTCTTTCATCTGGGCGGTGTTGGCGGCCAGCTTGCGCTTCACCAGCTCGTGGGCGCCTTCGATGTTGGTCACTTCGGCGTCCATCTTCCGGGCTTCCTGCTCGGTGTTTTTGATGTAGTCCTGCATGATGCCGATGGGGTCGGTGTTAACGAAAATCCCCGCCAGGGTGCGCAGAATGCGCTGCCCGGCGTACCACAGCCCGGCGTGAATGCGCTTGTTGGTCACCACCAGGAACAGCACAAACAGCACGCCCAGCCCAATGCCCAGCTTCACGCTGTTGAACACGATGTCGACCAGGAAAGGCAGAATCACGCCCCAGTAGTACACGGCCGCGCCCACCAGCCCGGCCAGCACCAGGCGGCCGGCCACTTTCTCCGGTTTTTGCCACTTGGGCAGGCCGGTGTCGTTGTCAGAAGTTGTGAGTAGCGTATTCATGGCATTAAACGGTTTGAGAATTGGTGGAAGGAGAGGAGGTGAGGAAGTTTTGGGCGGCCTGGCGGTGGGCCTGCAAGTCGGCGGCCGCGGCGGCGTTGGCCAGCTCGTAGGAAGCCAGCGCGGCCTGGGTTTTCTGCTTTTCCGCCTGCGCCTGCTGCTGGATTTCACGGAGCTGCTGGCTTTTAGTAGTCAGCTGCTCCGTGAGCGACGCCACCTCGGCTTGCAGCTGGATTTCGCGCTGTTGCAGCAGGGCCAGCGGGCCGGGCGCGGCTTTGGTGTCAGGTGTTTCGCCCATTTTCTCGCGGTGGCGCTGCAATACCTTGGCGCGGTCTTCGGCCAGCTTGTGGGCCAGCTGCTCGGCCGAGGCCAGCAACGCCGGGTGGTTCACGCCGGTGAGGGCAGAAAAAGCGTTGAAAGCCGTTTGGTAGAGTAGCGGGCCAGTGAGGCCGCTGCTGGCCATGCTGTTCACCATTTTGGTGTAGGCCCCGAAATCTTTGCCGTCGCCGGCCAGCAGGCCGGCGATGTGGTCGAGGTGGCGCTGCTCGGCCTGGGCGACGTGCGGCGCGGGGCCCGTAGCCGCCGGCGCGGACGTGGCTGGCTGAAACGGCAGCGGCCTAGCGGCAGCGGGCTCGGCCGGAGCTTGTCCGTCTTCTTCAATAAAGAAGCCCTTGGCAGCTTTGGTGAGGTTATCAAAAATTTCCATGGCAGCGGGTGTTTGGTGACTTCCACTCAGTGCCAATACCAGTGCCGTTTCGGGGATAAGCTTCTAATACTATTTTTTTATCTTTGACAATGAGCTGATTAAATAAAAAATCCCCGTCGAGCTATGGGCTCGACGGGGAGATATTTTTCCAAAATGGAAAGGCTGTTTTTTCAAAACAGTAAGATTTGCAACCGCGCCTCGTGCCAGGGCCGCGCAGTACTGGCAACCGTAATGCGCGACTCCGGCATCCTGTTTCGCGCCTAACTCAGCACCACAGGCAGTGCGAGAAAAATGCTTCGGCAAGCGGCCGCCGGATGAAGCCCGACGTTCCAGAGACTTGCTGAACGGGTTCGCAATCAGCCGGTGCTCAGCTGCTCGACGTGCCCGGTGCGGCCGGCTTGCTACTGCACCAGAATCAGGGCCGAGCTGGCCGGGACCAGCAGGGCCGCGCCGGCTTGCTCAACCTTGCTAATTCCTCGCTCATTCAGCTGGTCGCCGCTGAGCACCACGGTGTACTTGCCAGCGGGCACGGGCACGTTCACGGCCGTGCGGTTGCCGTTGAATAGTACCACGATGTTCTGCCAGGCGTCGCCGCCGGCGTGGTCTTTCAGGCGATAGGCAATGGCCCCGGCGGGCACGTTGGGCAGGAATTCCAGGTGCCGCTGCACCTGCTCGGTAGTGGGCAGCCGGAACGCGGGATGCGCCCGGCGCAGAGCAATGAGGCGGCGGTAAAAGTCGTACACGGACTGGTATTTGGCTTTGCGGCCCCAGTCGAGCTGATTCACGCTGTCGGGCTGGTTGTAGGAGTTGTGCGAGCCGCC
>JAYSZD010000212.1:0-2016 GCA_043738185.1 Hymenobacter sp.
TTGGTACGGGTCACTAAAAAATAATTCTCTGACCCGTACCTCAACTATAGGGCGCCCGCCCGGCCCGCGTGCGCCGAAACAACGGCCACTGGCCGCGTCGGCCGCCGCGTTGCGCGCGGGCTTCTGCACCCCATGAGGACGCCGGGGGGCTGGGGCACTACCGCACCAGCAGGCGCTGCACGGCAGCGGCGCCATCGGGCCCGGCGGCGCGCACGAGGTACACGCCGGGTGCCAGCCCATTCAGGTTCAGGAAGTGGCGGCGCTGGGCCAGGGCGCTGGCTTGCACCACGCGGCCGGTCAGGTCGAGCACGGTGAGGCGGACGGGGGCCTGGGTTTCGACCGTGGCGGTGGCGGTGGCCGGGTTCGGGAAAATACTCAGGGCCAGGGCGCGGGCCGCTTCGGTTTGGGTGCTGGTGGTGGTGCGGCTGCGGGTGCCATAGCTCAGCAAGCCGCCTGATTGCGTGCCCACGAAGAGCTCGGGCGCCCCGTCGCCGTTCAGGTCGGCGGCGGCCAGGCCGAAGCGGGCGTTGTTATTCCGGCCCAGGCGGCTGGGTTCGTACTGGCCGGTCAGCGGGTTGTGCAGCAGGTCGGAACGGTTCGAAAAAGCACCGCTTTGGGCGCGAAAATTGGAAAAGAACCGCAGCGCGCCCTCAGCATCGACGGTGAGCAAATCGGGTAGGCCGTCGCCGTCGAAATCGGCCACCACAGGGCTCAGGTGGGTGGGGCGCCCCCCGGCGGCCGTTCGGATGCGGCCAAAATCGTTATCGACCAGCTCGAAGGCCGTGTCCAAGGGGCCGGTGCCGCGGTTGCGGAAGTAGCGCAGGCTCATGCCCGGCTCGCGCACCTCGTTGGTACCAAGAAGCAGGTCCACGTACCCGTCGTTATCCACATCAACAAAGCTGGGCGCGTCGCCCAAAGCACGGGGCAGCACGCCGGTGGCGCTGGCACCCTGCGGCTTGAGCGCCACGGCCGCAGCCGCGCCAAAGGCCACGGGCTGGCCCGCCGCCGCCGTGTTCAGCACGTAGTAGATGTTGTTGGTGGTGCCGTTCCAGGCGCTGTAGGCCAGGTCGAGGGCGCCGTCGCGGTTCAGGTCCGCCAGCACGGGCTTGAGGCCGCGCAGGCGCAGCGCGGCCAGGCCCAGGTAGTCGGCGGTGAAGAAGCGAAACACCGGCCGGGCGCGGGTGCCCACGTTGCGGTAGTGCGTCAGGTTGGCGCGGTACACGCCGTCCACGCGGTCGGCGTGGTTGCCGATGAGCATATCCGGCAGCCCGTCGCCGTCGAGGTCGCCAAAAGTGGGCGCGGCGCCTTCGCTCACGTCAACCGTCTCATTGGCCAGGAAGCCGCCGGCGCGGTAGGCAAGGGCCGGCGCCCCGCTGGCGGCCGAATTTTCGAAGAGCTGCACATTGTCGCGCAGGCTCACCTGGTCTTCGCGGTTGGTGAACATGTTGGGCGCCACCACCAAATCGGGGAGGCCGTCGAAGGTGGCATCGAAGTAGTAGCCCGACGGAAACACCGGCACCCGCACCGGCGCGGCGGCCGAGGGAAAGCTGGCGCTGAAGCCGGCCTGGGTGAGTACCGGCGCCAGGGCCGTGCCCTGGTTGAGCAGGCTCACCAGCTCGGGGCAGTTGTCGCGGCCGTCGAGCAGGTCCTGGTCGCCATCGCCGTCCAGGTCCACGAGCAGCAGGCTGTGGCCGCCCGTGTGCAGCGGCCGGGCCGCCGTGAAGCACGGCTGGCCATTGAACTTGTAGCTGGCGCAGTCGTGACAGGTTTGCAGACCGCCCCAATTATTGGTCTTAATGGTGAAGGTGAGGGCGCTGCCGCAGGGGCCGGGGCTGGTGTTGAGGTAGAGCTCGATGACCGAAGCGCTGCTGAAGTCGTAGCTCATGATGTCGAGCTTGCCGTCGCCGTCCACGTCCTGAATGGCCGGCATGTTGTAGCCGCCCAGCGTGAGGTTGGCGGTGCCCGCGAAGCCGCCCGAAAACCGAATCTGGTTGGTGGTGAGCTCGAAACTAGGGC